>JBAZZN010000202.1:0-5449 GCA_041658815.1 Thermoplasmatota archaeon | reverse complement strand
CGTCGATGCCGACTTCCTTGAACGCGAGGCGGACGAAGTCGCCGACGGTCCACGCCTCGCCCGTCGCGAGCACGAAGTCGTCGCCTTGGGCCTGCTGCACCATCCGCCACATGCCCTCCACGTACTCGGGCGCGTAGCCCCAGTCACGCTTCGCGTCGAGGTTGCCAAGGACGATGCGCTTCTCGAGGCCGAGGTGGATCTTCGCGACGCCTTGCGTGATCTTGCGCGTCACGAACTCTTCGCCACGGCGCGGCGACTCGTGGTTGAAGAGGATGCCGTTCCACGTCTTCATCCCGTAGGACTCGCGGTAGTTCACGGTCGCCCAGTAGCCGAAGATCTTTGCGACGCCATAGGGGCTCCGCGGGTGGAAAGGCGTGCGCTCGTCTTGGGGCGTCTGCTGGACCTGCCCGTACAGCTCCGAAGTGGACGCTTGGTAGAACCTTGCGTCGGGCACGTGGTTGCGGGTGGCCTCCAAGAGCCGCATCACGCCAAGCCCGGAGACGTCGCCCGTGAGGATGGGCTGGCGAAACGAGGTGGCGACGAAGCTTTGCGCGCCCAGGTTGTACACTTCGTCAGGCTTCGACTCGCGGATCACACGGTCGAGCGAGGAGCTGTCCGTCAAGTCGCCGTCGATCAGGTTGACGCGGTCGCGCACCTTCGCGAGGTGGGTGAAGTTTGGCGTGGAAAGGCGCCGGACGAGGCCGTGCACCTGATAGCCCTTCTCCAAGAGAAGTTCGGCCAGGTACGAGCCGTCTTGTCCCGTGATGCCTGTGATGAGGGCGCTCTTCGTCATGGACATCCGAGGCCAAAGGGCTTGTCCGCCATAAGCTTAGGGGCCCATGCGAAGTCGGAAAGCATCATGAGCCAGGCCCTCCGTGCGTACCGAGATGCGGGCGCTCGTGACGGGGGCGACGGGGTTCCTCGGCCATCACCTCGTCGCGAGGTTGGGCCAGAGCGCGGAGGTCCATGCGCTTCAAGGCGACGTCCGCACGGCGGCATCGTACGAGGCCCTGCCGTCGGTGGACGTCATCTACCATCTCGCGGGTCTCGTGAGCATCCCCCAGAGCGTGGCGGATCCCGCGACCGTCTGGTCCGTGAACGTGGATGGCACCTTCCGCCTCCTCGATTGGGCGCGGGCCCGCGCGCCCCAAGCTCGCATCGTGCTCGCATCGAGCGCCCACGTGTACGGGCGCGCAGAGTGCTCGCCCATCAACGAGACGCACCCCCTCCGGCCCGTCACACCTTACGGCGCGAGCAAGATGGCAGCGGAAGCCTTGGGCATGAGTCACCACGCGACCTATGGCCTCGACATCGTCACCGTGCGCCCGTTCAACATCTACGGGCCGCGTCAGGCGCGCGGCTCGCTCATCCCGGACGTGCTTCACCAGATCCACGAGGGCAAGGAACTGCGCTTGGGCGACCCGCGCCCCATCCGCGACTTCACGTATGTCGAGGACGCCGCGGAATTCCTGTGGCGCTCGGGCACGGTCCCCGGCATCGGTGGCGAGACATTCAACCTGGGATCGGGGACGGGGCACTCGGTCGCGGACGTGGTCGCGCTCGCGAGGAAGGCAAGCGGCTCCTACCTTGAGCCGATCTATGATACGTCGCGCTTCCGGAGCGTCGATCTCCTCGAACTCGTCGTGGACAACCGGAGGGCACGCGAACGACTGGGATGGACGCCCACGGTCCCACTCGACAAGGGCCTGCAGAAGACTTGGGACGCACTCGTGTCGGGAAAACGATGAGGGTCGGACTTCTCTACGGGCGCAACGTCTTCCAGACGGGCGTCAAACGCTATGCCGAAGAGCTGGAGCACGGCCTCCGCGCGGCCGGCGATGACGTCACGCGCATCGAGATCGCGCGTCGAGAGCTCAAGCTCGGGCGATGGCGCGCAGGCGGTTTTCTCAGCTTCTGGCTTGCACGGCTCACCGCCGCGCCAGGACGTCATGACGTGCTCCACGCGCTTGACCCCGCGGTGGTCGTGCGCGGCACTGATGTCGTCACCGTCCACGACCTGACGCAAGAGATCTACCCCGAATGGTACCAGCGCCACCGTGCCGCGCGATGGGATATCGCAGTCACACGCGCGATCGCCCATCGTGTCCCATGGGTCATCGCTGACAGTGATGTGACGAGATCCGAGGTGATATCGCGTTGGGGCGTCAAGCCCGAACGCATCGTCACTGTGCGGCTTGGTGTCGACCAGTCGAAGTTCCGGCCGACGGCCGAGGGCTCCCCGCTCCTGGCGAAAGAGAAGCCAAACCTCGTTTACACTGGCGACGACAACCCGCGCAAGAACCTCATGCTCGCAGTCCGAGCCGTGGCGAAGCTTCGTGAAAGCGAAGGCATCGACGCGCGACTCATTCGACTAGGCCCGTCACGCCACCCCGAGGTCCACGGCCCCTACCGCGAGTTCGCCGCGAAACACCGAGTAGATCTCGTCGAGCCCGGTTTCGTTGACGAGAAGGAGCTGGTGGGGGTACTAAGCCACGCTGATGCCTTCTTGTGGCCCCCGCTCGCAGAAGGTTTCGGCTTCCCGCCATTGGAAGCCATGTCGTGTGGTCTGCCCGTCGTCGCCCTTGACACGCCGATCAACCGCGAGATCTGCGGCGCGGTCTCGGAGTACCACCCTGGCGATCCCACCGCGATGGCCTCCGCGGTCGAACGCATGCTTCGAGAACCGCCGCAACGCGATCGGATCTTGGCTCACGCCCGCACGTTCACCTGGGAACGGACGGTCCGTGAGACGCAGGCGGTCTACGCGCGCGTCCGGGATGCGAGGGTGGACCTGCGATGAAAGTCGCGCTCGTCGCGGGCCGCAACGTCATGGCGACTGGCATCGACCGCTACGTGAGGAGCCTCGCCTCCGAACTCAAGAACGAGGGTGTCGATGTCCAACTGATCGTCCAGCAGCGCCGCGAAATGAAGCTCGGCCCGATGCGCGTGGGAGGTTTCCTCAGCCTCTACGCTGCGCGGTTCGCCCGCAGGCCCGCCGGTGTGGATATCGTCCACGCTCTCGACCCCGCCGTCGCAGGACCGCGGACCGATGTCGTCACGGTCCACGATATCATCGCCGAGCAGTTCCCCCAATGGTACCTGCGCGACGTACGCGCCAAGGTCGATTGGGCCATCACACGCCACTACGCACGCTCGGCGCGCTTGCTCATCGCGGACAGCGAGGCGACGCGCGCGGAGATCATCGAGCGGTGGCACGTTCCCGCCGACCGCGTCCGCGTCGCGCACTTGGGAGTCGACGCGTCGTTCTTCGCGCCCGCTGGTGAACCCTCGAAGCTCCTCGCTGCCGAGCGGTCCAATGTCGTGTACGTCGGCGACGACAACCCCCGCAAGAACATCGCGCTCGTCGTGGAAGCGCTTGCGCTCCTGAGGATTCGCGGCGTCAACGCGCGCTTTCTCCGCTTGGGGCCCAGCCGCTTTCCCAAGGTCCACGACGCGTACCGGCAGCGCGCGAAAGAGACTGGTGTGGACCTCGTCGAGCCCGGCTTCGTCAGCGATGCCGAGGTCCACGCGCTGCTCACGCACGCCCAGGCCTTCGTCTGGCCCTCGCTGGCCGAAGGATTCGGTCTGCCGCCATTGGAAGCGATGGCGTGCGGCTTGCCCGTCGTCGCCCTCGACACTCTCGTGAACCGCGAGGTCCTCGCGCCGCTAGCGCGGTTCCACCCGGACGACGCGCGCGCTGCGGCGGACGCCATCGAGGAGACGCTTCGCGCGCCCAGACGAAGCGACGACCTTCGCGCGCACGCCAAGACGTTCGACCGCACGCGGACGGCGCGCGAGACGCTCGCGGCCTATGAGGAGGTCATGCGCCGGTGAAGATCACTGTGCTCGTCACGCACCTTGACGACGCGCGCGTCCTCCGCACGCTGTGCTCGCTCATTGCGCAGTCGCGCGTGCCGGATGCCGTACTCGTGGCTGACGGGGGTTCGCGCGGGGACGTGCTCCGAGAAATCCGCGCGTTCGCCGCGGAGCACCCACGCATCGTGCGAGTGGAGCACCATCCAGGCAGCGTCGCCGAGACCCGGGACTCCGCGCTCAAGTCGCTCCGAGGCGTGGACATCGTCGCATTCCTCGACGCCGACGAGGTCGCGCCGGCCGACTGGCTCAGGCTGCTCGTGGCGCCCATCGAGGGCGGCGAGGCAGCGTTCAGCGGTGGTCCGACGCGTCCGCTCGCGGAACCGCAAGGCAAGGGAGAGCGCTATCTCAACGAGTTCGAGGCGTGGTTCTACCCCAACGTCGTGGCGCACGACCTCAGCAAGCTCCCGATGGGGAACAGCGCGTGGCGATACGACGTCCTCATGAGCGTGGGCGGCATCGACCCGCGCCTCACATGGGGTGGCGAGGACTACGACGTCAACCTCCGCGTCGCGAAGGCGGGCCACGTGGGGGCCTATGTGCATGACGCGTGGACGTTCCACGACCAGAGCGGCCGGAACGACCTGCGGCGATTGCTCCGGCGCAAGTACCGATACAACGTGGGCGCCACGATGGCGTACCTCAAGAACGGTGTGTTGCGCGAGAAGATGCGCGGCGCGACACGGAACACGGTCGCGTTCAAGCACCCGTACGAGCGGTGGAACCTCGTCGTGCAGCCGCTTGCGCTGGCGCGGGCGTTGACGCTTCGACGAAAGCTGCTCAGGAAGTAAGGTTATAAGCACATCAGCTGATAACCTGATTCGATGACGGCCGATTGGAGCGTGGTGCTTCGGCCAACCGTCCAGCGCATCTTGGAGACCCTTGTTCCTGGCGAGCGCACTCTGAAGGAGCTGACGGCCGAGATCGGGATCACCAAGCAATCCCTCCAGCGCCACCTTGCAAGCATGGAGCAGCTGGGCGTGGTCTCACGTGTGTACCGTCCGACGGCCCAAGGCCGCGAGGTCATCTACGCGCTTCGGGGTGTCAGCTTCCACATCGAGGTGCACCCGGGCGCACCGATCATCGCGTGGGCGGCGGGCGGCGCGGTCGACCGTGCCGTTCCCCTGACGGCCCAGATCACTCAGGAGACCGAACGTCTCGAGGTCGCTTTGCTCCTGCGCCGGGTCCTCGCGCTTCCTCGCGTCGCCGCCCGCGCGTTCATCGTCCTCTTTGGGTCGGTCGCCCGCGGTGAAGCGACGTGGAAGAGCGACATAGATCTCCTCTTCGTCCTGTCTGTGGATGACCCGGTCATGCGTGAGCGCATAGAGGACGACACGGCGCAAGCCCAAGTCACGATGAAGCATCCAGTCCAGATCGAGTTCACCACGGACGAGGCATTCGTCACTGGCGCCCGGCGGATCGACGCCATCGCGGCGCGCGAGGGGATCGTTGTCCACACTCCGAATTCCAGGAGGTGTGACGCGCTTTGGGCGAAGATGACGAGGTCGAGCGGTATCGGTCTCTGAGCAGGGAGTACCTCCAGGCTGCCAAACAGAACGACGCGGCCGGCGCCGTG
>JBAZZN010000201.1:0-5621 GCA_041658815.1 Thermoplasmatota archaeon | reverse complement strand
AGGAGATAGTCCTCGTCATCGTACACTTCGAGCAACGTTTCGAGCCCGCGTGCTCGCGCCGAATCGATCGCGGCTTCGGGTGAAGACCACTCGCTGTGCTCGCGTGAAAGCAATGGAAGGATGAGAAGGACCGCACTAGCGCCAGAAGCCTGCGCGAGGTCGAGCTGCTTCTCGGTGACGACGAAGTCCTTCATGAGGACAGGGCCTCCCGCGCTCACCGCGTCGCGCAGGAGGGCGGGACTCCCGCCGAAGCGAGTGGGCTCCGTGAGCGCGCTCAGCCCGCAAGCGCCCGCGATGACCAACGAGCGAGCTAGCCCGGCGTCGATGCGGCGCATCGTGCCCTCCGTAGGCGAGACTGGCTTCAGCTCCGCGATGATGCCGGGGGCCACGGCCAGCGCTTTGGCAAGCGAGGGCGCCTTCTTGGCGGGTGGGCCGGGGAGGCCGATGTCACGCAAGCGCGCGGCGGTTGCCAGCGAAGCGAGCAGATGCATGGCTCAGCCGTCCAGCATCTTGCCACCGGTGGCCTCGATGAACGCTATCAGTTTCTTGAGGGCTGCTCCCGAGCGGATCGACTCGCGTGCGACGCCCACGCCTTCCTTCATGTCCCTCGCCTTCCCACCCACGACAGCGGCAGCGGCGGCGTTCATCATGACGGTATCGGCGTGCGCGCCTGCCTCGCCGCGTAGCACGCGGAGGAAGATGGCTGCACTCTCCTTGGGGTCACCGCCCCTCACTTCCTCGGGCGAGACGCGCTTGAAACCGAACTCCTCCGGGTTGACCGTGACGTAGCTCACTTCGCCGTCGCGCACGCGGCCCACGCGGGTGGGGCCGAACGGTGATATCTCGTCGATGCCCCCCTCGCCATGCACGACCATCGCGTTCTTCACGCCGAGGTTCTTCAACACTGGCGTGAGCTTCGGCACGAGCGAGGGGTGGTACACGCCAAGCACTTGCGCTTGGGCGCCAGCGGGGTTCGTGAGAGGCCCAAGCACATTGAACACGGTACGCACGGCAAGCTCGCGGCGAGGGCCGATGGCGTGCTTCATCGCAGGGTGGAAGTTGGGAGCGAAAAGGAACCCGACCCCGACGTTCTCGATGACGCGCTTCACGCGGTCCGGCTCCAGCGACAGGTCCGCGCCCAGCGCTTCGAGCACGTCAGCGCTGCCCGAGCGGCTCGTGACGGCGCGATTGCCATGCTTGGCGATGGGGACGCCACCGCCCGCCGCGACGAATGCAGAGAGCGTGCTCACGTTGAACGTCTTGATCGGTGCTCCGCCCGTGCCGCACGTGTCCGTGAGACGACCGCTCACTTTGGGTGATATGAGCGCGCAGCGCTCGCGCATCGCGCGCGCGAACCCCGTAAGCTCCTCGACCGTCTCGCCCTTCATGCGGAGAGCGACAAGGAAGCCTGCGAGTTGAGCGCTCGTGGCTTGGCCGTCCATCACACAGCCCATCGCTTGGTACGCGACATCTTCTGGCAGGTTCTTGCTATCGATGACCGCGCCAAGCGCGGCCTTGAAGTCGAACGTCATCGGTGCGCGCTCTCCAGAAAATTGCGGAGGATCGTCATTCCGTGCTCGGTCAGGATGCTCTCTGGGTGGAACTGGACGCCCTCGATGGGGAAGCGCGTGTGCCGCGCGCCCATGAGCTCCCCCTCTGCGGTCCACGCCGTCTTGACCATGTCGCGAGGCAGCGTGCTGGGGTCCAATACAAGTGAGTGATAACGCGCCGCCATGAAGGGAGACGGGACGCCTGCAAGGACCCCCATCCCATCGTGGAAGACGGGGCTTGCTTTCCCGTGGAGGATGCGCGACGCATGCACGACCCTCGCGCCGTACACATGGCCGAAGCCCTGCAAGCCCAGGCAGACGCCCAAGGTGGGCGTGGTGCGCGAGAGGCCAGAAAGAATGTCCGCGCAGACGCCAAAGTCCCTCGGATTCACTGGGTTGCCCGGGCCCGGAGATATCACGATGGCGTCCGGCGCGAGCTGCTCCGCCTCTTTGGCCGTGATCGCGTCGTTCCTAAAGACGAGCGGGTCGGCGCCAAGTTCGCCCAAGTATTGGACCAGGTTGAAGGTGAAGCTGTCGAAGTTGTCGATGACCAGCGTCTTCACTGGAACGCCTCCGCCACGCTGAGCAAGCCACGCGCCTTCTGCTCGGTCTCGCGGGTCTCGCTCTCAGGCATCGAGTCGTACACGATGCCAGCCCCGGCTTGAACACTCGCCTTCCGGCCCACAGCGGAAAGCGTCCTAATAGTGATGGCCGCGTCCGCGTTCCCATTGAAACTGAAGTAGCCCACGGCCCCCGCGTACGGGCCACGAGCATCGCTCTCCAGCTCGCGGATGAGTTGCATGGCACGCACCTTGGGAGCGCCGCTCACCGTGCCCGCCGGGAACACGGCCGCAAAGGCATCCAAAGCGTGGGAACCAGGCCGGAGACGGCCCTCCACCTTGGAGACGAGGTGCTGCACGTGACTGAAACGCTCGACCCTCCTCGATTCGGTGACACGGACAGTACCATACTGCGCAACGCGCCCCACGTCGTTACGCGCAAGGTCCACGAGCATCGCGTGCTCCGCGGCCTCCTTCTGGTCCGCGAGGAGCTCAGCCTCGAAGTGCGCCGTCTGGGCTGCATCACGACCGATGGGGCGCGTGCCCGCAATAGGAAAGGTCTCGACACGCCCCCCATCGACACGCACGAGCATCTCGGGCGACGCGCCCACGACGCGGCGGTCCCCATTCTGCAAGTAGTACATGTAGGGACTCGGGTTCGCGCGCTTGAGCGCCTCGTAGTACGGGAGGAGATCGCCTTCGACATCCAAGTCGAAGCGGCGCGAAAGCACGACCTGGAAGACCTCACCCTCGCGGATGTCGGCCTTGGCGCGCTCGACCATCTTGCCAAAGCGCGCATCATCGATGTTCACTCTCGGCGCGCCGAAGCGCGGCACCACAGGCTCGGCCACCGCTTTGGCAACGAGTGCCTCGAACTCGCGGCCGCGATCCGCCCCATGCGAAAAGTAAACGACCTTGCGTGTCAGGTTGTCAAAGACGAGGCCATCCAAGTACAGCCCGAGCTCGAAAAGCGGGAATGAGTGTGCGGCCCGCGGGGAGATCCTCTCCAAGGACTCCGCGAACTCGTAGTTGAAGTGGCCCACGAGCCCACCCAGGAAACGATACCCCTGATCCGTCGAAGGGTACAACGCGAGCAAGCGGCGCAAGAACGCGAGTGGCGCCTCACCCTCCTCCACAGAAGGCAATCCACCCCGCGTCGAGAGCTTCCCGCGCGCGTCGAGTCCCACGGTGCCAACGGGATCGAGGCCGAGGATGCTGTAACGAGCGAGCCGCTCGGGACCCTCAGCAGACTCCAACAAGAAGCCATCCCGATGCGCCGCGAACAAGCGCACGAAATCCTGCGCGGGCGCGAACGGGACGTGCAGCTCCCGAAGATGCATACGACACAAGTGCTACGCAGAGCGCTATTTAGGACTTTGCTGAATAGAACAGTACACTGGCTCTTTGGTGTGCTTCCGAAAATAATTCGGGCCATCCGGGACCCGCGGCCCATGGGGGCTCTTCGGGACCCTTGGGACGCGCCCCCCGGGGTTGTGCATGGAGAAGCACTTTGAGGCTTCGCGTCGTCGCCGTTCGCGATGCGTTCGTCGTTCGTTCTCTTCGCACTCCTGGTCTTGCTATCGTCCGGGTGCCTTGGCGGCAGTGACAATGGCGGCGGCGGTCAGTCGCAGGTCGTGACGCAGTCGTGTTTGCCCGTGGCTGCGGCGCCTGATGCGTCGTGGCGGGCCGAGTGGCCTCAGGTGCAGGTCTCGACGTCGAAGGGTGCGTTCGTGGCGCGTCTTGATCTTGAGGCGGCGCCTGTCACGGCGGGCAACTTCCTGAATCTCACCACGAAGGGGTTCTTCGATGGTGTGACGTTCCACCGCGTGGCTAAGGGCTTCGTGATCCAGGGCGGGGACCCGTCTGGCTCGGGTGGCGGGGGCCCGGGTTACTCGATCCCGGATGAGTTCAACCCTGTGCTTCGTCATGATACTGCGGGCGTGCTCTCGATGGCGACGGCTGGTCCCGACACGGGTGGTTCGCAGTTCTTCGTCACGCTGACGGCTGCGGCGAACCTCGATGATAGGCACAGCGTGTTCGGCCGTGTCGTGAGCGGGATGGAGACCGTGAACGCGATCGGTGCGCTCGCGCCTTCGTCTGGCGATGGCGCGCCTACTGAGAAGGTCACGATGACGAAGGTCGCCGTGATCGACCCGCAGTCCTTTGAGGGGAAGCACGCGGTCAGTATCCATTCGGTGATCGCGGAGAAGAAGGCTGAAGCGAACCGTGGCGTCACGTTCGCGGTCGTCCTCAAGAACGATGGGAACGTGCGTGATCGCGTGGGGTTGAAGGCGACCGTGCCCAGCGGCTGGTCGTGCGTCGTGAACGAGCGCCCCGTGGTTCCCGCGGGCACCGCGCGCGTCGTGTTCTTGACCCTCACGCCCAGTGCTGGCACGACTGGTTCGACCGAGGTCCCGCTGAGCGCTATCTCAGCGTGGAACGGGACGAGCGAGGCGTCCACGAGCGTCCGCGTCACGATCGCCGCGCTTGGGGCGCAAGTGAAGGGTGGCGACAAGGTCACGGCGAACTACGCGGGCTTCCTGCTGGATGGGCGGCTTTTCGACACGAGCATGGAAGCGGTCGGCAAGGACGCCGCCATGCCTAAGCTCAACACGAGCGTGGGCGGCTGGCAGGGTCGGCCGAGCTACTCGTCCTTCCCGTTCACGGTGGGCTCAGGCGTGATCGAGGGCTTCACGAGCCTCGCGAAGACGGCGAAGGTGGGCGAGACCGTGACGATGCACATCCCGGCGAAGGACGCGTACGCGACGGGGAACATGTACCAGCGGCCGCTCACTGGGCGCGACCTCGTCTTCGAGCTTGAGATCGTGAGCGTGGGCTAAGGGCCCATGCCGCACTACGCCCGCACCGTGTACGCGGTGGGCCCGCAGCGATAGCACGAGTAGGCGTCGCGGAGGCGGCGGCCGTCGAAGGCGTGCGTGCGCGCGACTTCGTGGCCGCAGACGGGGCAAGATCCGGTGGTGTGCGTGAAGGTCCCTGCGAGGAGCATCATGAAGCTGCGGAACCCCGCGCTGGGCTTGGACTTGCGTGCCGAAGTACACCGAAAGTGACGGCAGCGTTGCCCTGGGGACCCCCCAGGGACGCAGTAACCGAAAGTAGGGGGACCGCGTTGCGCTTGCGTTGGACATCCATGCCCACGCGCTCGTTCCGCCCGGAGCAGCCCTCGTCGCGTTGGGCTTGTGCCGCACGGGCGCACTTGCTGCTAGACTTGGTGACGCTATCGGGCGTTCCGCTCTTGTTGCCCTTCAGCGATGTGCGTGTGAGCGGCGAGCCCTACTCGTGGCTAGCACGGCTTCCGGGTTTAGAACGGCCCTGCGGCCGCCGGGGCGGGATGCAGGGCGAGGAGGACGACGCGACGGCGTGGCGTAGCCACGTTGAGCGTCGAAGCGGCCAACAGGCCGCTGGTCCGACGAAGCCATGCGCCCGCCCCGGCGGCCCCGAAGGGCGCGCCGCTGCATCCCGCCCGCCTTCGTCGCACCGGCGCTGCGGCGCC
>JBAZZN010000200.1:0-5658 GCA_041658815.1 Thermoplasmatota archaeon | reverse complement strand
GGGAGGACAGCCACACCTCCACGCACTTGGTGACCTATGACCCCCCACCGACACTGATGGGTCCGCTTGGACGAGTTCGCCCGACTCACGACGCTGGCGAACGAGCGGTTCGACGCCTACTTGGACGCCCTCGGCGAGGGCACGCCCAAACACAAGGTCGAGTTCTCCCAGAGGATCACGACGTGCTGGGCGCTCATCTACTACAGGCGGCACGTCGTGCGTTTGTCCCCCTACGTCTTCCTGCTCCCCACGGAGCAGCTGCGGCACGCGAGCCACTGGAGCGAGTTGGATGCCACACTCCGGCACGAGGCAGCACATGCTGCGCAGTTCGCGCGCACGGGCGAAACGGGGCACTCGAATGGCTTCCACGGGCTCCTTGCCAAGTTGGGGGTCGATGCGAGCGGGGAGTGCGACCTTGGTCCCGAGAACGTGGCTTTCCGTTACGTGTACTCCTGCCCCACGTGCGACGTCACGTGGCGACGCAGGTTGCCCCTCCGCGGGAACTGGTCGTGCGGACAATGCGCGCCAGGCGGCTACGCAGACCAGCACCGCATGGTCCTCGTGCAGGAGCTGGGTTCCCCACGGATGCGCCTCGCTGGGAACCACGACCGCGTCCAGGCGGCGATCCAGGAAGCCGAGATGGAGCATGGACCGCTCAGGCCACGAGTGCGCGTACGGTGATACTCCACCAGTTCTTCACCACGGAGACACGGAGAACGGAGGACGACGGACGGCTTGGGAAAGAGAGAGACGGAGGGCAAGCTCCGTCTCTCTCCCTGCCTATTGGCGTCGTCCCATCTCCGGTCTCCGCGTCTCCGTGGTGAAACCGCCAGCGTGGTGCGCTACATCCAAGAGGCGTGCCCACATGGCTCATCATGCGCCGCTTCCTGGTGGTGGGCCACAAGGCCGCCTCTGCGCCAGGGTTCTCGCACAAGGACCTCTCCGGCAGCGGCGGTCGCATCGACGTGCTCGCGCGCTGCTTGCCAGCCGCCTTCCTCGTGAGCCACGGCCTGCGCCCCGGCGTGGAGCTTCTGACGCTGCACCTGGGGCCGCCCGCCGCTCCCAAAGCCGTCCGCGTGCGCTCGGCCACGCTCAAGCACCTCAACCCGGACGAGCGGACGACCGCGCTCCTCCTCGACAAGGCGCTGAGCATGCCGACGACTGGCCCAGTATGGCAAGAAAGCACTCCTGGCGTGAGTGTCGCGGTGTTATCGTTCAAGGAGCTGCTCGATGTCGTCCCGCCGTCAGGCCTCTTCTTGATGGACGAGGGCGGCGATGACATCAGCAAGGTGGACGTGCCGGCCGATGCGACGTTCGTGCTGGGTGACCATCTGGGGTTCACGCCCGATGAGCTCACCGAATTGGATCGCCGCGGCGCGAGGCACGTGTGTTTGGGCCCCGTCTCGCTGCAAGCGGACCAGTGCATCGTCGTGTTGCACAACCACCTGGATCGTCGCTGAGGCGGCGAGCAAGCTGCAGCAGTAGTTGCAGCGCGAGTAAAACGGTTGACTGTGGGAGGCTTCTGAAGACGCGCGCTGCGAGTGATGCGACCCTCGCTCGTTGGATATACGTTCCGAAATCTGACCGAGCCGGGACTGGTCCCGAATCCGTGTCTTGCTATCTACATGTCCAACTGCGTTGAAGGGAGGACCGGCCTCTAGACGAGTGCTGACGATGTCTCAGCTGCCCGCCAAGGCGACCGCGGTGAACATGCTCCTTGCGGCATCCAGCGCGAGGTCCAGGATGGCTGCCGGAAAGAGGCCGATGAAGATCGTGGCGACGAGCGCGATGATTACCGCGATGCCCGCGCTGCTGCTCACTGCGACTCGGCGCGATTCCGTCTCGTCCTCGATGTACATGACGCGGATGAGGCGCCAATAGTACACGAGCGAGATGGCGCTCGTGAGGATGCCAGCGATGGCCAGACCGATGTACGTGAAGGCATAGATGCCAGTCACGCCAGGCGCGATGCCGGCCTGGATCGCGCTGCTGAAGAGGACGAACTTGCTCGCGAATCCGGCCAATGGCGGGATGCCTGCGAACGACAGCAGGAAGACGGCCATCGCGAAGGCAAGGAAAGGCGCGCGCTTGCTCATCCCCTTCCAGTCATCCATCGATTCGCCGATGCCCCACGTGGCGGCCGCGGCTAGGGCGACGAAAGCGCCGGCTTGCATGAACGAGTACGTGACTATGTGGAAGAGTCCGCCCGCGAGGGCATAGGGCGTGCCGATGGCGAGTGCCATCAGGATGTAGCCCGCTTGCGCGATGCTGCTGTACGCGAGCATGCGCTTGATGTTCGTCTGACGAAGCGCAGCGACGTTGCCCACGACCATCGTCACGACGGCGATGACCGCGACCATGATGTCCCAGTTCGCTTTGACGGCGAAGAGGCCAAGGAGGAAGACCTTGAATAGCGCCGCGAAGCCCATCTGCTTGCTTCCGGCCGCAAGGAACCCGCTCACCGTGTCGGGGCTTCCCTCGTACACGTCCACAGCGTAGTTGTGGAAGGGAACGAGCGCGATCTTGTAGCCGAAGCCGGCGAGGAGGAGGACCCAGACGAAGACGCCGATCGTGAAGTGGCCATCAAGGAGCGAGCGACCCACCGTGGTCGTTCCGCCCACTGTGGAGAGTGGGTTGCTCCACAGCGTGGCGAGCGCGTCGAAGGTGGTGCCGCCCGTGAGGCCGTACACGAGGCTGATGCCGAAGATGGCGAGGGCCGATGAGATGCTTCCGATAAGGAAGTACTTCATCGCAGCCTCGCTTGAGTCTTTCCGCGTCTTGTGGAAACCTGCGAGCGCGTAGGTGCAGAAGCTGCTGAGTTCCAAGCCGACGAAGAGCGTGATGAGATCGCGGCTTCCGGCCACGCTCATCATGCCGACGGTCGATAGCAGGAGAAGCGAGTAGTACTCACCCTGGTGGCGGCGCTTGAGGTACTTGGGCGATGCGATGACGACGAGGAGCGCGACCGCGATGAAGACGAGGTCGAAGAGGACGACGAATGGCGTGAGTTCCAGAAGCTCGAACGAGACGACGGCCGGGCCGGAGGCCGTCAAGTGCGGCATGAAGTCCAGCCCAGGGATGGACCAGATGGTGGCGATGTTGAGGACGAACGCCACGAGGAGGCCGATGACGGCGAAGCCCGCGAGCCAACCAGCGCGCACCCTGAAAGCCCCGATGAGCGGCAGGAGGGCACCCACGCCGGTGAGCACGAGCATCGGCAGGAGCGCGGCCCAGTCAGGCGAGATGTTCATGCGTCAAGCACCCCCGACGGCAGCCAGGACGGCACGCGCTGGCGCCTCCAGGATCTCCGTCAGCAAGCGCGGCCACACTCCGTACGCGAGCGTGAACACGAATAGGATGACGAGCGAGGCCAACTCGAACCACTTGACGTCATACACATGATGGTAATCGACCTCGGGGCGCTCCACGAACGGCCCGAAGAACGCGCGCTGCGCGGCCCACAAGTAGTATGCGGCGCTGAAGATGAGGTACAGCATCGCGATGAAGACGAGCCACCCGAACGCTTGCCACGTCGCGCTGTAGATCTGGAACTCCGCGACGAACGCTGCAAGGCCCGGGAGGCCAAGTCCGGCCATGCTGAAGACGATCATCCAGAAACTTGTGCGCGGGAGGCGGTCCGCGAGCCCGCCCATGAGGGGGATGTCGCGCGTGCCGAGGTTGTGCGCGAGCACGCCGCACAGCATGAACAGCGCTGGCGAGATGAAGCCGTGCGCGAGCATCATGAAGTTCGCGCCCACGAGGCCAAGCGGATTCCCGGTCTGGACCGACGCGGCGATGCCAAGGAGCACGAGGCCCATCGTGCCGATGCTCGAGTACGCGACCAAGCGCTTGTAATCACGCTGCACGAGGCAGATGATGCTCGCGTAGAGCATCGAGAGCACCGCGATGACGAACATCAGTGGCACGAAGTACTTCGCGCCCAGGGGCGCCAACGGCAGTCCGATGCGGATGAGCCCGTACGCGCCCAATTTCAGGAGAACGCCCGCCAGGATGACGGAGCCAGCCGTGGGCGCTTCGACGTGCGCGTCAGGCAACCACGTGTGCAGCGGCACGACGGGGAACTTCGTGGCGAAGCCGATGAAGAGAGCGAGGAAGATGATGCGCTGCGCCGTGAGGCCCAATGCGCCCGCGCCAGCTTGGATCAGCTCGAAGCTGAAGTTGCGTTGGCCCGTCGCGAAGTAGAGGTACATGAAGCCCAGCAGCATCACGAGCGATGCGGCGAACGTGAACACGAAGAACTTGATCGCGGCGTAGCGCCGGCGCTCTCCACCCCAGATGCCGATGAGGAACGCCATCGGGATGAGGGTGAGCTCCCAGAAGACGTAGAACAAGAAGAGGTCGAGCGAGGCGAACACGCCCAGCACGGCCACGTTGATGGCGAGCAGCATGCCGAAGAACTGGTTGGGGCGCTTCGTCTCGTCCCACGCGAAGAGGATGCCCAACGTCACGAGAAGCGTCGTGAGGAAGAACATCGGCGCGCTCAGGCCATCGAGGCCGAAGATGACGTTGATGCCAAGCGCGGGGATCCACGAGTGACACTCGTGGAAGGCGTATCCCGCCCCAGTCACCGGCGCGCAGCCGTAGCCAGCGGGCGCGCTGCCCATCATGATGAGGGCGAGCATGTACGTGGCCAATGCCAACGGCACGAGGCTCACGAGGAGCGCGAGCCACTTCGCGACGCTCGCGGTGCGGCCAAAGAGGATGACGGCGACGCTGCCGACGAGGCTCGCGACTAGTGTGATGGTGATGAGGTTATCCATCTAGAGGCCTCCCCAGATGCCAGGCGCGAGGTTGCGCAGGCTCTCCAGCAGACCGGGGAGCTGCGGCACGTAGATCACGATGAGCACGATGAGGACGAGGCCCGCCAGCATCGTGAGCGCGTAGTCCTGCACGAAGCCGGTGTTCCACTTCGAGATGCGGTTCGCTCCCTTCTCGTTCATGGTCGCGACGCCGTTCACGGCACCGTCGATGACCTCGCGGTCGAACGCGTCCTCCGCAGTGGCGCTGCGTAGGACCCAGCGGCCAAAGAGCGTGTCGTACGCTTGGTCGAAGTAGTAACGCTTCTGCCAGATGCGCTTGATGCCAGTGACTTCGTCGCTCGTGATGTTGCTTTGGACCTTGCTTGGGCTCCACCACATCCAGGCGACGGCGATGCCGATGAGCGCGGCTGCAAGCGTGATGTACGTGGTGATCGCGCCGAATGGGTGAAGCCCGGTCGCGACGATGCCGTGTTCGGCCTTGTGGCTGATGCCGGCAAAGCCCGCGCCTTCGGCCGTGCCTTCCGCGGCGTGAATGAAGCCGCCCAAGTCACCACCGGCGATCGTGAACGCGATGAACCCACCGAAGATGGCGAAGAGGCCCAGGACGATGAGGGGCGCAGTCATGGTCCACGGGGCCTCGTGCGGCACCGCAGAGTGATGATGCTCGTCGTGGTCCTCATGCATCGAATGGGGCGCGGCGGGGCCAGCATGCGCATGGCGAACCTCCTTGACTTGGCCGCCCCGCCTTTGGAGCCAACCAGCGCCACGGTGCTCGCCCTCGAAGGTGAGGAAGTAGAGCCGGAACATGTAGTACGCCGTGAGGCCCGCCGTGATGACCGCGACACCGAATAGGACCCAGTAGATGGGCGACCCCGTC
>JBAZZN010000199.1:0-5666 GCA_041658815.1 Thermoplasmatota archaeon | reverse complement strand
CAATCTGACTGCGGGCTCGCTCGACGCCTTGGCTTCTTGGCTTATTGGATTCTTGGCGTGGACGAAGCTGCCGCAGGAGTCGGGATCCGCGCCTCACGTTGCAGGGGGAACTTTGCGCCCCGGGGCCCGAGCACGAGGCCCCGAGAACGATTCACGATCGCCCCGGCACGGCGCTCGCCGGCATGCCAGCGACGTTCGCGGCGTACTCGACGAAATCCAGGAGGCGCCACATTAGCACGGGGTCGTCCAGCGGGTCCGCGTCCAGCCGCCGCAGGATGGCATCGAGCGCGCTCTCGTCGATGGGGGACGGTGCGTCGGCGCGCGCGCGGGCGAGGGCAGCGCGCAGCAGTGGCGCAGCAGCATTGGGAACGCCAGCGACGAGGCATTCGCGCGCGGCGCGAGTCATGGCGCGAGCGTCCGCCGGGCCCCGATTGGTCCGTTGGTCCGGCTCGTTGCCTCGCAAGCGTTGGGTGCTCGCAGCCCAATCTTGGAGGGCCCCCCGCAGCGCGTCCAGCGTGCGGGTGGCTGCGTTCGCTTCGGTGTGGAGCCGGCGAGTGTACGCGCTGAGCGCGGGCCCGTCGGCGCTTCCTTTTGATAAGGTTAGACGCAAATGCAGTAGAACGCCTTCGGCTTCGGCCATGCGCTTGCGGAGCGAGGCCATGGCCCAGGCCTCGTGCTCGCGGGGGTCGCTTTGGGTGCGGGAGAGGCGCTCGACGAAGGCGCGTGACGATGCTGGCTCGACTATCCCAGCGCCGCCCAGCTCGTTGTGTGCTGCACCCACCTGCTGCGCGAGGGTCGTGCATAGGCCGCTGTGGAGCGAGTCGCATGCTTCTAGCGCCCGGCTGGGAACGCCAGAATGAAGCGCTTCCTCGTGACGGTCGAGGAAGAGGAGCGTGGCATCCACCAGTTCGCGGACGTCGGTGGGCATCCTGCTCGGAGATGCTGCCCCGCAGGAAATACCCGCTGGGTCTGCGGACGCTCTCTCGCGCGCGCGCTGGGAAGCGGGCTGACTCGGCACGGAGTGCCTCTCAAGGACGAGACTCTGGGGGGCGAGCCCCCCAGACCCCCCATTAGCACAACGCTTTTCCCCCCCGCCCCGTTGGCCGCTTCGAAGGTAGTGTCATGACCAAGATCGGCTTCGTGGGTGCAGGCAAGATCGGCGCGAACGCTGTGTACTCGACGCTCCACCGCGTGAGGGGCGTGCGCGAGGTCGCCATCGTCGATATCGTGGAGAACCTTGCCGTGGGCGAGGCAATGGACCTCAACACGGCCGCAGCAGGCCTGGGCCTCGAGACGAAGGTCATCGGCGGCTCGGACTACGACCTACTCAAGGGCGCGGACGTCGTGGTCGTGAGCGCCGGATTGGCGCGCAAGCCCGGCATGACGCGCGAGGACCTCCTCGCCAAGAACGCGGGCATCATCACCGATATCACCAAGAAGATCTTTGCGGCGGCGCCAGACACGCAGATGCTCGTCGTGTCTAACCCAGTGGACCCCCTCGTGTACAAGGCGTGGAAGGTCAGCGGCAAGCCGCGAAGCAAGGTGTACGGCATGGGCGCGCTCCACGACTCGATGCGCTTGTGGGACGTCCTGCGTGACACCGTGAAGGCGCCTGTCTGGAACGACTCCTGGATCCTGGGCAACCACGGCGAGCAGATGTTCCCTGCCGCCAGTATCGCAGATACCGGCGGCGCGAAGGTGGATTGGGCCGCGGCCAAGGAAGCCGTGCGCGGCCGCGCGGCCACCATCATCGAGAAGAAGGGCGCCACGTACTACGCGCCAGGCATCGCCATCTCGCAGATGGTCATGGCGGCGCTTGGCCAGACGCCCAAGCAGCTCATCCCCGTCGTCTCCGTCCTCCAAGGCGAGTACGGCCTCAAGGACGTCGCCCTCGGCGTTCCTGCGGTGCTCTCGCGCCGCGGCCTCGAACGCATCGTCGAGATCCCGCTCACCGGCGAGGACAAAGACTGGCTCAACAGCGCGGCGAAGTCGATCCAGGACCAGATCCAGCAAATCGCCTGAGGGCGAAGGGCTGCGCCTGTGGGCGCTATCACGGCGGCGGCTTTGCCGCCGCGACCCCTTTCACTTGCCTCCGGCGCAGCCGGAGGCCTCAAGCGCCCGCAGGCGCGTTGCTGCATCGTCCATGGACGATGCGGAGCGCTTCGAGCGCCTCATGGAAGTCATCGATGACCTCGCCATCGAGAACCTCGAGACGCCAATCGTGGTGGAGGGGCGCCGCGACGTGGAGTCGCTGCGCATCTTGGGGTGCGCGGGCGAGATCCATCCGCTGAACTTGGGCAACACGCTCCACGAGCGCGCGGAGGCGCTCGCTGGCGGCGCGAAGCTCGTCATCCTCCTCACGGATTGGGACAAGAAGGGGGACCAGCTCTTCGAAGCGATGGCCACGCGGCTCCACGCGAACGGAGTGAGGGTGGACCGCACGTACCGCGACAAGATCCAGATGTGGATGCGGCCGCCCGTGAAGGACATCGAGTCTTTGGCGGGGTACGTCGCGCGGAACCTTGCGCGATATCAGGGCGAGGCAGCGGGCTGAATAGACGATCGGGCCTCCGAGGGGTCCTCGCTCGACGCGCGCAGCCGCCTCCGGATCCCCTCGCGCCTTGCTTCCAGCACGCGCGCGCCAAGCAGTGTGTGGATATGCGCGTGCGTAGCGGCCTTCGACTTCCCGGTCATCCGCGCGAGGCGCGTCATGGTGATGCCAGGCTCGCGCGTGACGATGTCGAGGATGAGCGCGCGTGTGGGGTCCCGCAACGCTTGCTGGGCAGGCGTGGGCGCCGGCGTTCCCGCCGAATACCACGTGCGCGTTCGTCCGACGTGGAGCGACTTCACGACGCCTTCCCGTTCGAGGACCTGGAGATGGTACTCGGCGGTGCCGCCATCAAGGCCGATGCGCTTTATGAGGTCGGCCGTCTCGACACCGGGCCCGTTCGATATGATGTCGGCCAAAGCACGGCGGTGCCTGTTCTCGCCGAGCTTCTCCTTCGTGAGTCGCGAGTAGAGGCCGAGGGCGACCAGAACTCGCGGCGCCAAGCGCAAGCGCCAGGCGAGGCCCACGAGCACGAGGAGCGCGCCCAAGCCCGCGACACCAAGCGCCGCAGGGTGCTGCGCGATCAGCTGCTGGAGGGGTGCCGCCTGGGTCGTCCCGTCACAGTTGCAGTCCATGTGTGCCTCCAACGAGAAGTCTGCTTGCATCACCATGAACTTCCGGGGGGCTACCATGATTCTTGGTACGCGAAGGCGCGAAGACCGCGAAGAGACTCGGATTCTTCGCGTCGCTTCGCGCCTTCGCGTACAAGGTCGTGGGGAGGGAACGAGGTCGCACAAGGCACGGGAAGATTTGTTCCCCCAAGCCCCTGGGTGATCGTCGGTATCGTCCCTCCATGTTCGCCCAGGATGCGAGGGAGTTGATGCCGATCTCCAAGCGTCGGGGGTGCGGTCAAACCATGGACAAACTGCTTTGTTGGGGACTTTGGGCTTGCATCGCCGCTGGAGCCATCGACTTCGTTGCGCCAGCGTTCGACGCTTCGATGATGACGCTAATGCCACTCGCCACGTTGCTCGGGGCTGTCGGCCTCGTGCTCGCCGTGCGCGGCACGATGCGCCACGTCGGCCTCGAAGCGGCCGGACGCTGGTTCTGGCTGGGCGCGGGCTTCCTCCTCAGTGGGCGGCTGGTGACGGTCGCCGACGACGTGATCGGCATCGCCGGCCTGGGAGACCCGTGGTTCCGGCACGCGCTGGTGGCTTTGGGTGCGATCGGGCCCATCTTGCTGCTAATCGAGCTGGGCCAAACGGCGACCTCACCGCGGGCGATTCCTCCAGCCGAAGCAGCGACCCGCCCGTGAGGGCTGACCCAGCTCACCGTAGGAGGGGGCCTGCAGTGAGCGTCGATATCATGGCTTCGCTCGCCGTGTTGAGGAGCCTGCCCTTCGTGACGCACGTCGTCTGGCACGCGTCCGTGAAAGCAGCGTAGGGGCGCCCGTCGCCCCCGATGACGACGTCGATGAAGTCCACCATGCCGGGGCAACGTCCGGGGCCGCACTGGCCGCGCACGAGCGGGTCGTTCACGTCGTTCACGATGACGCTGTCGAACGTTGGCGCGGTGTCCGCCGCGTCCGTGCTCACCGTGAGGTACCCGTGCCACGTGATCGTCTTCTGGATGGGGCTGCTCACGTTGGAGTAACCAACGGTCTGGAAGCCACTAGTGAGGTTCACGGTGCCTGGGTACGCAAGCACGATGTGGCCGCCAGCGCCCGCGGCCATCGCGGGGATGTTCGTTGTGACGCCCGGAGGGCTCGCGACGATCGGGAGGCTCCACGAGTCGCCGCTGTCGTGGCTCACGGAGAGCTGCAGCTTGCCGGTGGTGTCCGTGAATGCGTAGTACGCGACGCCGTCCTCATCGACCGCGATGGTGGGGTCCGCCGCCGCGGGAACGATGGTGGTGACCTTCGTGACCTTCCAAGTGAGGCCGTCGTCCTTGCTGACGCCAACGATTGCTTCGTGACCGCACAGCGCGGATGGCAGGTAGATCGTGCCGTCGGGCGCGGCCTTGAGGTGGCCCGTGACGGAGCTACCGGGGCACGAGTTCGCCGTGGCTGGGTAAGTGTTCGTGTAAACCACCGTGCCCGGGACCCAGGTCAGGCCGCCGTCGAGGCTGCGCGAGCACGCGGCCCACGGGATCTGGTTCACGCACTGTGACAGCACGTTGGGATAGCCGATGGTTGGTACAGTGCGGGGTTTGGACGCGACCATCGTCTGGTGGTCGTAGGGCGGCGTTTGGCCGCAGCCGCGCGGGTTCGTGGTCCACGACGCGCCCTGGTCATCGCTCCACGACATGATGGAGCACACGAGGATGGGCGACATGGCGAACTGGAACACGCGGCCCGTGCCGGGGTCCACGTACACGTACGGGTCGTTCGTCTCGGGTGGCAAGCGTTGGCCAGCGATCTGTGGCGATACGTCGCTCCACGTCTGGCCTTGGTCGTCCGAGCGCCACACGCCCGTTCCAAAACCGATGGCGACGCCTGGGACGGGCGTCATGGAGTAGAAGATGCGACCCGCCGCGTCCACGCCCAATGACGGCTCGAACGTCTCGGCGTGCATGTACGTCGTGCGCACGGCGAGCGTCGTCGCGCTTCCGGAAATGGAGGGCGCGAGCACCGGCAGACCGATGAGCATCGCGAGGACGATCAGGAGGAGCGTGCGGGGGGACACGCTGGCAAGCAAAGCGTCAACAATGCTGGACGTTTCTCGGGAAAGCGTATCCGCGTTCGCGGTGGGCTGGACGAGGCCGACACGATTCCGGTTCGTCGCACCCGTTGTCGGTTAAGGCCCGAAATCATCAGCCGGATCGCACGGGTTCGCGTCCCGCCATACGTGCGGTCTGATGGGGTCGCAGGGGGCTATTGGTCGGAAGGGTCGGAAGGGGAAGGGTCAAGGGTCCACAGGGGGCGGAGGGGCGCGATATCGGGCGCGCGTGGCCCGCGAGCGACGCGGTCCTCATGAAGCGCGAAGCGGCGAAGAGACGAAGGAGGACCGCGGCCGCGAATCGTGCCCCTACGGCCCCTCCTCCCCTCGGACCCGCCCCTTCCGACCCCTCCGACCAGGGACCCTTCCGACCCCGCTGCGAGCTCCCAACGCGGCCGTGC
>JBAZZN010000198.1:0-5692 GCA_041658815.1 Thermoplasmatota archaeon | reverse complement strand
TTGGGCTTCGCCTTCGCGGCCTTCGTCTTGGGCGCGGCGCGCTTGGCCTTCTTCGACCGCGGCTTTGGCGCCAGGGGGAGCGCCCCCCGGGCCACTCCTTTTCCTTCGATGTTCGAGACGATGGCAGCAGAGAACTCGCTGGTCTTCACGGGCTCGACGCCCATCTCGCGCGCGAAGTCGTACGTGACGATGCGTTGCGCGACGGTCTTTTCGAACGCGGCGCGCACGAGCTGCGCGGCTTCGACCCAGCCGAGGTGCTCGAGCATCATGACGCCAGAGAGGATGACGCTGCCAGGGTTGACCTTGTCTTGGCCCGCGTACTTGGGAGCGGTGCCATGAGTGGCCTCGAAGATGGCGTAGCCGTCACCGATGTTGGCGCCAGGCGCGATGCCCAAGCCGCCGATCTGGCCAGCCGCCGCGTCGCTTAGGTAATCGCCGTTGAGGTTCGTCGTGGCGAGCACGGAGTACTGGTCAGTGCGCGTGAGGAGTTGCTGGAACATGTTGTCCGCGATGATGTCCTGCACGAGGATCTTGCCCGCGGGCACCTTGCCGCCGTGCAGCTTCGTCACCTCGTCCCACGTCACGCATTGCTCGCGGAACTCTTGGGTGGCGACCTCGTAGCCCCATCTCATGAACGCGCCCTCGGTGAACTTCTGGATGTTACCCTTGTGGACGATGGTCACGGTGGGTCTCTTGTGCGCGATGGCGTATTTGATAGCAGCGCGCACGAGGCGCTTGCTGCCCTCCTCGGAGATGGGCTTGATGCCCAGGCCAACGAGCGAGCCTCGGAACTTGTTCTCCTTGACGCCCAGTTCCTTGATGAGGAACGCGCGCAGGGCCTCGGCCTTCTGCGTGCCTGACTCGAACTCGACGCCAGCGTACACGTCCTCCGTGTTCTCACGGAAGAGCACGATGTTCATCTTCTTGGGCTCCTTCACGGGCGCGGGCACACCGTTCACATAATAGACGGGGCGCACGCATTGGTAGAGGTCCAGTTCGAGCCGGAGCGCGACGTTGAGACTGCGGATGCCTCCGCCCACTGGCGTCGTGAGCGGGCCCTTGATGCCGACGCGATAGCTGCGGAACGCGTCCAACGTTTCCGTGGGAAGCCACTCGCCGCTTGCCTTGAAGGAGGCCTCGCCCGCGAGGACCTTCATCCAAGCGAGCCTTCGTTGGCCCTTGTACGCCTTCTTGACCGCCGCGTCGAGGACGGGCTGAGCCGCGCGCCAGATGTCCGGCCCAGTGCCGTCGCCCTCGATGAAAGGGATGATCGGGTTGTCTGGGACCTTGAGCTGACCGTTCTCATAGCGGATGGGGGAGCCATCGGCTGGCGGCGTTAGGGCCATGCGGCGCCCATCCGGACTCGTGTATTTGACGCTTCGCTGGGAGACTCGGGCGCCGGGGTCCGGGGTCGTGCCAGGGAGCCGTGTCTGGGACCGGGACCGGATCATCACGCTCGGGAACCACCGCTTCGGTCCCGTTCCCGGCACCCGCGCCCAGCCCCGGCACCCACCATCGGCCCCGCCAGAACCTTTATGTCTGAGGCGAGAACATGAGGAACCAATTGCACCCCAGGTGCAACGCTGCTCTCGCTTGAGAGCGCGACCATTCCTTTCCCCACCGTTTTGTCCGGGGAAGCGGAACGCGATGCCTGTGGCTGCAGTCAGAGAGATCACGCATGCAGACACCAAGCAACGTCATGCGACGCAAGGTCCAGGCGGACGAGGCCGACGAGGGCTACATCCTCATCGAGAAGGCGTGGCTCGCCAAGCTGCCCGCGCCTGGCAGGCCGTTCTACTTGACCGTCGGCACGACGCAGCTCAAGACGAAGATCACCGAGTCCGAGCCGTGCCACTGCCGCGAGCCCACGCACGTGCACTACCGCATCCCGCTGCCGCTCATGAACCCGGAACTGGGCCGCACGGCGACCCTTCGCGTCGTGAAGGACGACAAGGTCGTCCTCGAATACGAATGAGTCAGCCATGCCAAGCGCCGATGCACTGATCCTCGCGCGAGCCGAGCTCGACCTCGACGCTGGCATCGCCCACACGCGCCAACTTGTCCGCCAGAACGCGAGCCCCGCGTTCCTCGCGGGCGCTTACGAGGCGGTCGTCAACACCACCCTCGCATCGATCCACCTCAAGACGCGCTTTCGTGACGACGTGACGTTCCTGATGGAGCTCGCGCACCGCGTGAACGGGGGCGATGACCCGGAGGTGCTCGCCCGCGAGAACCTCGCGCGCGCCGTGCACCTCAAGGAGTTGGCCCTCATCGCGCGCGAGAAGGACCCAGAGTTCCAGCCCATCCTGGACGCCACGCGCGCGCACTTCGCGCTGCGGCTCCCGGACCTCGCGCGCATGGTCGCGGTGAAGTCGCCCGCAAGCTACTCGGACCTCGTGCGCGAAGCCTTCTCGCATCGCGCTGAGGTCGAGGGAATCGTCCAGGCGAACCACGACCACGTCATCTGGATCGTGGACCACCTTGAGGCGCACCCGCACTTGCTGCGCTTGCCACACGCGCTCGTGCCCAGGCTCGCCAAAACGGCACGCGAGGTCCTGGAGTGGCAGACCGCGCGCGTGAAGCGAGGCGTGGATGAGATCTACGCGGGGGCGCTTGAGTGAAGGTGGACTTCGCAAGTGACGACGAGGGCCAACAGGCCCGACATCGCGCTCACCAACGCAAGCGCCAATGCGCCTCGGTCGCTGTTTGACACGCCGGTGTCATCGCTGATCCGGGCAAACCATTGATCCAATCACCATATCGGGGGCGGCTCATCTGCGGGCATCGATGACTGGATGCAAAGGTCGGTTGATCGGCGTCGGCTTGATCGCAGTCTCGGTGTTGCTGATCCCACTGGCCAGTTCTTCCAGTGGCACCACTGTCGGCGGCAACACGGTCTGCACCAACGACGGGGTCCAGATCATCTTGGGTGCCAACAACTGCGATGAGTGCGTGAACAACGGAATCGCGGTTTGGGGGGCGAGGGGAGGATGCCATGGCTACGGACCTGGAGTTTGTATCGGGAGTACGTGCTTTGGTGAGCCCATTCACCCGAGCATTCTTCCTTCCAGACTATTTGAGTTGAATCTGAGGTGAACAAGAATGCACACACAAAAGATGCTAAGAACAATAGGAATCGCTGGTGCGATCGTAGCAGCGTTTCTCCCTCTCCTGCCGGTCGCAGCCGCCGAGGGAGGATGCGACACCTGCTGTTCGAACTCAGGGGTTCAGGTCATTGCAGGGGACTACGAATGCAGAGCCCAGTACTGCGACCAAGGCACTGGGGCCGGCGCCGGGGCGGGAGCAGGTGGGGCCGGCAAGCCCGAAGCATCCGCCGGTGCGACGGCAGGCACCAACTGCACAAATGGGGATAGCCCGCCGGGTCACCCTGGCGGCGTGCCATCGGTAACAGAACTCACGGACAAGCTCTTCAAGGTCCTCTGGTTGAACACGTGAAGAAGAAAGCTTAACTACCCGGGGAGGCACCGTCGCTTCTCCCCGGGCTCCCATTGTCTCGTGCGTTTCGGTCGTGAGTGTCACCATCATGCAGCGGTCGATTCTCCTCGTGGCGGCGGTTCTCCTCGTCGGGTGCGTGGGGGCACCGCAGCCTGCCCAGACCGTCAACCCCGATCCGGTCCCTGGTGTGGCTGAGACGCACTCGGGCCCCGACACGATCTTCCTGAGCGGAGTGTTTGGCGAAGGAGTCGGCACGCCGCAAGCTGGCCCCGTCCCGTTCACTATTGTTGGCATGGGCGAGGTCGCGAAGTCAGTCATTGTCCGCGATTCGCTGCGCCCATTGAACGCAACGCTAACGTGGTCCAGCCAGGCGCCTGCTCGCCTAGAGCTGCACCTTCAATCCCCCCACGGGAACGTGACCACGTACGCACCACCCGGGCTGAGCTTGGACGGAAGGATCGAGGCGACCCTGCTATCACCTGAACCTGGCACTTGGACGATCGGGATATCTCCGGAAGGCCCCGCTGCCAACGTCGCGTGGAACGTGACGATCGTGGGCGACGTGTCGCCGTGGTCGTGAGCGTCACGCAGGTTCTTCTCGGCGTCGTCCGAACTCGCCTCAGCCGGCAGCAAAGCCCCACAGAGTCGCGTCGCCACGACGTGGAATCGCGTGAGAGGGCTATCGCGCGTCACTTCGGGGGACTCTGTCCCCCGCACCCCCTGCCGGGGGCTCGGCTGCCCCCGGACCCCCGCGATCCGCTCGGCTGCGGCCTCGCTGACGAAGAGCGCGCTGAGGCGCCGTTCATGGATGTTTGCGCTCCGGGGCAGTCGCGCGCATCCGGAGCCAAGGCAAGGCGACGAGACAGATACCTACGAGAGCGAGTGCGCCACCAATGCCACCGACACCTGCCCAGTACAACGAGCCCTCGCAGTGGGGCGCGGCATTCGCGTCGGGCGCCCAGCTCTTTTCGCACACCCTAGCCGCGTCCCACCTCGCGGCAGCGAACAGCGCGAGCGCGATGCCTACTATGAGCACGGCTATGCCAGGACGCGTGCGGGGAGACACGTCGTCTCATGCTCGCCGGGGAGCTTCACTTCTTCGTTAGCACGTTGAGCGCGCTTCCGGCCTTGAACCACAAGGTCTGCTCGGGGTTGAACGTGTGCCGCACGCTGAAGCGGTCCTCCCGGCCGTCCTTGTGCGTGAGCACGACGGTGAGCGGTTTGTCTGGCGCGAGCGTCGAGAGGCCAAGGACGCTGATGCGGTCGTCCTCCTGCACCTTCGCGTAGTCCGCCTTGTCATCGAACGTCAATGGCAGCAGCCCCTGCTTCTTCAGGTTCGTCTCGTGGATGCGCGCGAAGCTGCGCGCTATGATGACGACGCCGCCCAGGAAGCGCGGTTCCATGGCCGCGTGCTCGCGTGAGGAGCCCTCGCCATAGTTCTCGTCGCCCACCACTACCCAGCGCAGGCCGCGCTTCTTGTAGTCGCGCGCAGTAGCGGGCACGGTGGCCGACTCGCCCGTGATCTGGTTCTTGACCTTCCCGGCCTCGCCGTTGAACGCGTTGATCGCGCCCAGGAACATGTTGTCGCTGATGTTGTCGATGTGGCCGCGGAACTTGAGCCAAGGCCCAGCAGGGCTGATGTGGTCCGTCGTGCACTTGCCCTTGGCCTTGAGGAGGAGCGGGAGCTTCTCGTAGTCCTTGCCGTCCCACTTCGCGAATGGCGCGAGGAGCTGGAGGCGCTTGGAGTCGGGCGCGATGAGGACGCTGACCTTCGTCGCTTCCTGCGGCGCGGCGGGCGCTTGGTAGCCATTGAGGTCTGGGACGAAGCCCCCGGCGGGGACTTCTGGCGCCACTTTGGGTGCTGATAGCTTCCACTTCTTGCCGTTCGTCTCGATCTCGTCCGTGAGCGGGTTGAAGTCGAGCCGTCCCGAGAGTCCCATCGCCATGACGATCTCGGGCGATGCGATGAACGCCATCGTGCCGGCGTTGCCGTCGTTCCTCTTGGGGAAGTTGCGGTTGAACGACGTGACGATCACGTTGGCCTCGCCCTGCTTGATCTCGGGGCGCGACCACTGGCCGATGCAGGGGCCGCATGCGTTGGCGAGCACCGTGGCGCCCACTTCCTCGATGGCCTTCATTTGACCATCCCGCTGGATGGTCAGATGCACTTGCTCGCTACCGGGCGATACGAGGAGCGGAGTCATCATCTTCGCACCGTGCGCGGTCGCTTGCCTTG
>JBAZZN010000197.1:0-5693 GCA_041658815.1 Thermoplasmatota archaeon | reverse complement strand
GTGCGTCCCGGATCTGGAGGCTCTGGCGGGATAGGATGTCGTCCGTGAGGGCCTGCTCCAAGCGAACTCGGTCGGAGGACTTGAGTTGATAGACCTGGTAGGGCATCGTTGCGTGGAAAGCAAAACCACGGCTTGAAATGCGGCCCCGGAGGCCATCGTCCCGGCGCTCCGTTGAAGCGATTCCGGCCGACCGCCCGATGCGGCACGCGGTTTCTGGGGGGCAAACCCCCCAGACCCCCCTTTGGCCCGCAGGCTTAAGATGGGCGTCCGGGATGGGCGGCACCATGTCCGGCCCGGCCAAGCCGTACCTCACCGTGGACGACCTGCCCCTCAAGGGAAAGACCGTGCTCTTGCGCGTGGACATCAACGCGCCCATCGTGGAGGGCAGGGTCGCGGGCAAGGACCGCATACAAGCCGCCGCCGCAACGGTGGACCAGCTCGCGTCCAAGGGCGCGCGCGTCGTCATCCTCGCGCACCAAGGCCGCAAGGGGGACGCGGACTTCACGTCGCTTCGCGAGCACGCCACCATCCTCGACGAGTTCACGAAGTGCGACGTGTCCTTCGTGGAGGATGTCGCCGGCCAACTCGCCATCGCCAGCATCAAGGCGCTTCCCACTGGCAAGGCGCTCATGCTGGAGAACGTGCGCGGCCTTCCCGACGAGACGAGGAAAGGCAATAGCGCGGACCACGCGCAAGTGGGCTTCGTGAAGTCGCTCGCTGGCGTCGCGGACTACTTCGTGAACGACGCGTTCAGCGCCGCGCACCGCTCGCAAGCTTCGCTCGTCGGCTTCACCGAACTGATGCCAAGCGCCGCTGGGCTGACCATGGACCGGGAACTCACGGCGCTCGCAAAGGCCGTGGATGCACCCGAACCTCCCGCCGTCTATTTCCTGGGCGGCAGCAAACCAGAGGACAGCATCAACGTCATGAAGGCCAACTTCTCGAAGGGCACGCTGGACGTGGCGCTCCTTGGTGGCCTCGTGGCGAACCTCTTCTTGTACGCCCGCGGCCACGAGCTGGGCAAGCCATCGATGGAGCTGCTCCAGAAGAAGGGCATCCTTGAGCTTCTCCCGCAAGCCGAAGAACTGCTCGAAGCGTACGACTCGCAGATCATCACGCCCGACGACGTCACGCTCAAGGACGGCCACGGCAATCCCAAGACCATCTGGGTGGACGATCTCCCCGAGAACTACCCCATCCTGGACATCGGCCCCGAGTCCATCGCGACGTACGTCGATGAGATCAAGGCCGCCGGCTCGCTGATGATGAACGGCCCAGCTGGCCTCTACGAAGAAAAGCCGTACGACAATGGGACGCGCGCCATCCTGAAAGCGTTCGCGGACAGCGACGCCTTCTCGCTCCTTGGGGGCGGCCACACCATCACTGCGATCGGCGAGTTCGGCCTCGACCACAAGGACTTCGGTTACGTCTCGCTCGCGGGGGGCGCGCTGATGGCGTACCTGACGGGCGAGGCCTTGCCAGCCGTCGAGGCACTCAAGCAGAACAAGACGCGGTTCGGGGCGAAGCTGAACTGATATCAGTCTGGCTGAACCCGCAGTCGGTCAAGGACCGAATTCGTCTCGCCGCGTTTCTGAACGCGAAGGCGCGAAGACCGCGAAGAAACTGAATCGCACCCTTCGCGTTCTTCGCGCCTTCGCGTACCAGAACAGGTCCATCACCAGTTCAACCGACTGTGGATGAAGCCGGTTGGAGCTCTCGAAGGAACTCGACGTAGTCCGCTGCCTCGTCGAACTGGAGCGGGATGCCCTGGAACCCACATCTGGGGCACACGAAGCGTGCTCCCGTCTCGCCTCCCCCCGGCCAAACGCCATCGCGGATGCCGAGGAAGCGGACGCCAAGATAACCGCAGTCTGGGCACGCCGTGATGGGCGTCGGGATGTCCGAGACATCCTCCGCTGGAACGCCGATGGGCGGCGGGACTCGGCGATGGGAAGGCGCCGACTCGGCGGCCTTCCATTCCCTTCGAAGGAAAGCGAAGGGCACGAGGAAGAGCGGGCCCAGCGGGAGGATGAGAAAAGCCGCGGACCGCGTCCACGCGAACATCACGATGCCAGCGAGGACCATCACGCCGATCAGGAGGACTGCCCACGCCCGAGAGGCTCGCCCCATGCCACGACCCATCGCGGGGGCTCCGCATCAAGACGATGGGCGATCGCTCGACCATCGTCCTCGGGCGCCTCGGGCCACCTCGGGTCCTCGGGAAATGCCCGCCGCAGGCGCCCAAGTCTCACTTTCAAGAAGCCAGCACGTGGAGAATCCCTTTTAACTTGAGGCTCGGTTCCGCGAGCGAATCCCATGGTCACCATCGTCACGCTCGTCAAGCAATCGCCCGACGTCGAGGCGATCCGCATCGACCCCAAGACCGGCGCGCCCGACCTCAACGGGGTCGGATTGAAGGTCTCGGACTACGACAAGAACGGCGTCGAAGCCGCGGTCCAACTCAAGGAGAAGAACCCCGGCACGAGGGTCATCGCTCTCTCTCTTGGCGGGCCCAAGCTCGAGGAATCCATCAAGGAAGCCCTCGCCATGGGTTGTGACGAAGCCGTGCTCCTGCGCGACGCCGCGTTCGCGAACGCTGACACAGCCGAGAAGGCGCGCCTCCTCGCGACAGCCATCAAGAAGATGGGCAACGTCGATATCGTGATAGCTGCCGAGGAATCGCTCGACTCGCACAGTGGCCAGACTGGCCCCCGCATCGCTGAAGAACTTGGGCTCCCCCTCATCGCGTACGTTACTGAGAACCTCCGCATAGAGGGCGGCAGCGTGAAGGCCACGCGCGAAGTCGATGAGGGGCTCGAGGACGTCGAGTGCGCGACTCCAGTGGTCCTCACCGTGCTCGAATCGCTCAACCACCCCCGCCTCCCTGCGCTCATGCAGATCCTGCAAGCCAAGAACAAGCCCCAGAAGGTCTGGGGCGCCGCGGACCTTGGCGCTGGCGACATCAAGCCCGTCCTCTCGCGCCCCAGCAGCGCGGCACCCAAATCCGAGCGGAAGGGGCTCATGCTCGCGGGAGAAAGCGCCGTCGATGATCTTGCGAAGGCCCTCGCCAAGGAAGGGGTGATCTGAGATGACCGGCATCGCGCTAGTTTGCGCCAACGACAAGCAAGGCCTCTACGAACTCATCGCGAAGGCCACGTCGCTCAACCTCACCCCAGTCGCTTTCGCGCTGAGCGAAGGTGCCGCGAGCGACCTCATCGCGCACGGCGCGAGCAAGGTCATCGTCGTGGAAGGCGCGCACCTCGCGGACCACCAGCCCGGGCCCATCGCCGAGGCGCTGGCGGCTGCGCAGAAGGACTGCGGCGCGCAGTACGTGTTCCTCCCAGCCACGCGCCGTGGCAAGGAAGTCGCGCCGATGCTTGGCGTTAGGCTCCACGCGGCCGTCATCACGGGCGCTCAGACGGCGCACGAGGAAGGCGGGAAGCTCGTCTTCGAGCGCCTCTTCTTGGGCGGCAAGACCATGGCGAAGGAAGTCCCCACGAGCGCGGTCACGGTCGTCACGTTCCCGCCCCGCAGCATCGAGCCGCTCGCGGCCGACGCCTCGCGCAGTGGCGAGACCAAGAAGCTCACCGTCACGGTGCGCGACCCCAAGGTCAAGATCCTTGCCAAGAAGCCCAAGGCCGAAAGCGGCGTCAACCTCGAGGCCGCGCCAATCGTCATCGGCGCGGGCCGCGGCTTCAAGAACAAGGATGACCTGAAGCTCGCCTTCGACCTCGCGGCCACCATCGGTGGACAAGTCGGCTGCACGCGCCCCCTCGCAACTGACCTCGGGTGGTTGACGGACGAGTACTGGATCGGCCTCTCGGGCAAGGAAGTCAAGCCCAAGGCCTACTTCGCGGCTGGCATCTCGGGCCAGATCCAGCACACGACGGGCATCCGCAGCTCGAAGATCATCATCGCGATCAACACGAACAAGGACGCGCCCATCTTCAAGATGGCCGACTATGGGATCGTGGGCGACTTGTACAAGGTGCTCCCCGCGCTCAACGCCGCTTTGGCCAAGCAGATGGGCAAGAACCCCGTGAGCGGGTCCAAGGTGCCGTGAAGCGCTTCTTGAACGCGAAGGCGCGAAGAGTGCGAAGGAACTGAAACTCTGCTTCGCGTTCTTCGCGCCTTCGCGTACCAGGATGCTGGCCACGCATCCACGGGAGTTACCTTCATGCTGGCCTCGCTCTTGGGTGAGAGCGTGAGGGTCGTCACGAGCCCCGTTCAAGGCTTCGGTCGGAGGCCGCCCGCTTGACCACCAAAGCGGACTATTACGAACTCCTCGGCGTGGGCCGCGACGCGAGCCTCGACGACATCAAGAAGGCGTACCGCAAGCTCGCGCTCCAGTACCACCCAGACCGCAACAAGGAAGCGCACGCCGAAGAGAAGTTCAAGGAGATCAGCGAAGCGTACGCCGTCCTCTCTGACGAGGAGAAACGCAAGACGTACGATCAGTTCGGGCACGCTGGCTTCGACGAGCGCTACTCGGAGGAGGACATCTTCCGCGGCGCGGACTTCGGCGAGTTCGGCGACCTCGGCGGCATCTTCCGGACCATCTTCGGTGGCGGCGGCTTCGGCGGCCCGCAAGGCGGGCGCGACCTCTCGACCACCATCGAGGTCACGCTCGAGGAGGTCGCGAAGGGCGCCCAGAAGGATCTCCGCATCCAGCGCGTCGAGAACTGCGAGCACTGCGACGGCACGGGAGCCAAGCCCGGCACGCGCCCCACCAAGTGCGTGACATGTCGTGGCCACGGGCAAGTCGCGCGGCAGATGCGAACTCCATTTGGCGTCGTGCAGACCGCGGGCACGTGCCCCACGTGCCGTGGTCGAGGCGAGGTCGTGAAGGATAAGGACCCCGCCTGCAACGGGCAAGGCCGCGTCTCGCGGCAACGCACGCTCACCGTGAACCTCCCGCCAGGCGTCCCCGAAGGCGGCACGCTGCGCATGCGCGGCGAAGGCGAAGCGGCGGGCGAGCCAGGGCTTCCTCCCGGCGACCTGTACGTCCGCGTGCACGTGAGGCCGCACGCGGTCTTCACGAGGGACGGCGATGACCTCCACGTGCAGATTCCGCTCACGTTCAGCCAAGCGGCGCTGGGCGACGAAGTGGAAGTGCCCCTCCTCGATGGGAAACGCGACCACGTCCACGTCCCCGCCGGGACACAATCTGGCGAAGTCTTCCGAGTGCGCGGCCGCGGCGTGCCATCGCTTGGCGGCTCGCGCAAGGGGGACCTCCTCGCGCACGCGCGTGTATACACGCCAGCAAAGCTATCACCAGAAGAGCGCGAGATCTTCGAGAAGCTTGCGACGCTCGAAGGACGCGAGCTGAAGAAGAGCGGGATCTTTGACGAGCTGAAGAAGAAGCTCAAGTGACTCAGGGTGGCGGCGCCACCGCGGGGGTCGGACCGGGCGCAGGTCTGGGAAAGACCTTCGTTGCGCGCTCCCAAGCCGCGAGCACTTCCATCTCGACTGTCCACACGCTGAGAGCGTCGCCCCCAAGCGACACGACGTCGCTTGCCCACGTGGAGGGCTCGATGTGGAAGTCGCCGTGCGGGAAACAACCAAGCACGATGGTCAAGTCACCCGCAGCGGCCTTCTCTTCGAGGAACGTGCTGGGCTCGACTGGCCGGCCCTTCTCGCTGAAGCACACGACCGGCCCCGTCGCGTGGTGCTCGAGCACGCGCTTCAACGGC
>JBAZZN010000196.1:0-5700 GCA_041658815.1 Thermoplasmatota archaeon | reverse complement strand
ACGCCTTGGCTGGTGCTGTGATCGCGCGTCGCGGGCGAGGCGAAGTGCAGGTCGATCATGGTGCCTCGGAGCGTTTCTTCGCAATTGCGGAGCACTTGAAGGTGTGTCTCGCTGTTCTCGCCCACGAGTGACAATTGTTCGTCGAGCATGATGACGTCGCCCTGGCCGAGTTGCTCGAGCTTGCCAGGGATGTCGCCGATATCAATGCCGAGGCGCAGGCGCAGCGCATCCACGCCGCCTTCTGCGACTCGTCGTGCGAGGCCGTTGTGGCGTTCGGCGAAGCCGAGCATGGCGCTGCTCTTCCCCATGCCGGTAGGTCCGCTGAATTCGAGGACGACGTTGCCGCCGTACTGGCGGCGTTGGCGAACGTGCTCGTGGAGGACGGCGGTGATGTCTCGTTGCATGGCGGCGTTGAGGCGGGCGCGTTCTTCGCACCACGGCTTGTCAGCGTAGAAGGTGCAGCGTTCGCGCCAGTAGAGCTCGAAGAGGGGCGCGGCTTGGTGGTGGCGGTCGAAGACGTGGTCGACGTGGTCGTTGGTGACGCGTCGTAGTTCGCGGGCGACGCCGACGAACTCGTCTTGCGAGACTCCGCTGCCCAATCGACTGAGAAGGTAGGCGATGTGCTCGCGGCCGTAGGTGTTCTTGTCGCAGGGTTTCATGCGTTGTTGGCCTGCGGGAAGAGCTGGCGTAGAGGTTCGGGTAAGCGGCAGTGCGCGCGTGCCCACGCGGGCATGCTGTTGTCAGCCGGTTGCTCGGTCGCGAGGGTCGAAGAGCGCGTACTTGCCGGGCTCGCCGGGGATCTGGCGGTAGCCTTTGCGCATCTTCTTGCGCGTGGGGTCGTCCTTCGCTTTCTCGCTCAGGACGGGTGGCTTGCCGCTGATCTTGACGGTGGAAGTGTACGGATTTTTGGCGAGGCCTCCGAATCCTCTTTGATTTTCGGTTCCGTCGATGAAGGCGCGCAGTTGCCAGTACTTGCTAAGGAAGAGATCGGCATCGACTACGTGCGTGTACGGCTTCTTGTTTTTCTTGTAGACGGGGTAGTGGAGTTGGAGGCGCTCTGTTTCTGGATTGATAGCCGTCCAGGCTTCTTGGAGGTCGATCATGGCGCGTAGGCAGTATTTGATGTGGCCGCGGGTCTGGTTCGTTTCGCTCATGGGCCCAACGGTGACGCTGAGGCGTTCGTGAGCGTCGGCGGCGAGCATGATCTCGATGGGGGCTTCGGCGCGAATGAGGGCTTTTGTGAACTCGCGCGCCCATGTGCGGCTCGTCTTGTGTTTGAAGCTCTCGGGCCAGCCGCGTGCGCTGTAGACCATTTTGGCGTCGGGCTTGCCGCGTCCTTCGACTTCCATGCCACTGAGCATAATATCGAAGTGCGGCTTGGCCTTGGGCCATTGGGGGTGCGGCTCTTCCGTAATGCAGTGCGCCGAGAGCACACCCGAAAATCTGTGAGCCGCGACGCGGAAGGCCGCATATTTTGACCGGCCTTCCTTTTGGCTGTGGATGTCGTACGCTTTGGCGAGCGTCGTCATCCAGGCCTGTTGGAGTTCAGGGAGTGCGGTGCTTCTGTGGGCGACGATCCAGTCCCACGCTTCTGGCGCGAAGGTAAGGACGATGTGGCGCGCGGGGACGATCTCGGCGCCGGCTGCGGCGGGTTCGAGGCTCGCGAATTTTTTGTACCACAGGTGGGTGCGCACGCCGCCTTCGATGCTTGCGCAGGCTGGGCAGAGTGCTTGGCGGCAGCGAAGGCCGTGCATCGTGCCGATTTTGGGCGCCTGGTCGGTGCTGAAGATTCCGACGGCGCGGTAGCAATTGTAGATGAGGCGGCGTTCGCGCTCATCGAGTAGGTCAGCGATCCGGTAGACGCTGTGGAATGATTTTGGGCGGCGGTGTTTGACGCCGTCCGCGATGTAGCGTCCGACGACGTGACCTGGGATCGCGTCGTCGGGGTTGTAGACGGGCTCGTCTTTCACGACGGAGCCGTCTTGGGATGCTAGTAGGCATAGAGGTATGCGGTTGGGAACCGCATGGTGTGTGCCACCGGGTGTTTGGTGGCGGGGAAAAGGGGTTGTTCAGTTAGTTTGTTCAGAGGCATCGCTTCCTAGGTCGGTTCCTCCACGGGTTACGCCTTCCACTATACAGTATCCCGTCCTACGTAGGGATACTGTCAAGTAGGCAAACCCGGGAGGCAGTACTTGGAGAGTTGACAACTTTTTGTCAAGATGGCCCAGAAGCTGTCATTCGATCTCCACGCGTACTGCCTTGCCAGTGGGCCAGCGGCTCTCCTGGCGGGGAGACCGCAGTGTGATTGGCCCTGCCGGGGGTCCTCGCGCTTCGCGGCGAGGACGAGTGGAGTCATGGTCAAGATGGCGGGGGGGCTTTTGTGTCGGCCACAACCCCGGATTTGAACTGCTCCGCGCGTCAGGCCGAAGACTTATTCTCCCTTAGCCCTTCGGTACCTACAGAGGCATTCCTATCCAAGGTTTTGTCATTGGGCTGGCCTGCTCTCTTGCAATGACTGGCCTCCTGCCTGATGTGTTGAGGAGTGATATCGCCACCGCGGGCGATAGCCACCAACCGGAGTCCGAGTCGCGACCGTCGATCAGGATATCGTCGGATGCAGAATTCACGGCGGCGAATGGTGTGCGCAGTGGCAATGGGCTTTCAGACGATCCTTACGTGATCGATCGTTGGCATATCGTCCCTGCGGTCGGGGCTGCCGTCACGATCCGCGGGACATCGGCGCACGTCTTGCTGCGTGGAAACATGGTCGATCAGCCAGTCCCCGCTGCTCGTGCGTGGGTCTGCTGGCTCTGGTGCGCTGAACACCAGGTTGCACCGCCATCACGCGTCGGAATCCTCGTCGAGCAATCGAGCAACGTGACCCTGGCGGCGAACGTAGTGAACGGATTCCTCAACGCAGTCAGTGTGGCGAACGCCCGAGACGTCGCTATCACGGGCAACCACTTGGTCTACAACGACACTACTGCCGAGGCCGTGAAACTCTACCGCAGCGTCCAAGACATGATGGAGCAACCTCCATCTCCGCCCGGAACGCCCTCGATTGTTCCGATAGAACCCGCTTCGGTGGTCCTACGCGCTTTCTATTCCCAAGGGCTCAAGGTCGAAGGAAATGTGATGGCCGGCGCGGAGATCGGCGCGAACCTTTTCGCCGTCGGTGGCACGTTCAGCGGGAATGTCGTCACCCACAATGCGGTCGCATTCCGCGTGGACGGAGGCAGCCAGCTGGAGTTCAGGCAGAACTTCGTCATCGAGAATGGAAGAGGCTGGTCGGTCTGTGGAGGTGGGACGACCGTCAAGATCGAGTTCAATCAGATCAGTCTGAATCGGGGAGAAGTCTCCGGTGAAGGTGTTGTCGTAGACGAGAACGACCCGTACTGTACGCCAGGCGAAACGTGGGTTCACGTCGTCGAAAACGTGATCGAGGCAAACCTGATGGGAGTCAGGTTCATTGGGCACGGGAGTGTTGCGGGGAACATCATAGCGGGCAATGATGTGGGGGTTTACCAGCAGAAGTATGCAGTTACCATCGAAGCGAACACCGTTTCTGGGAGCGCGGTCGGCGCGATCCTGCGGGACATCTCAGAGGATAGCACGCGCACGGACGTGCGACGTAACTGCTTCCGCGAGAACGGCATTGGTGCTTATGTTCTGGGAGTCGAGAAACCCGTCTTCCGTGAGAACGGGTTTGTCCACAACGCAAACTACGCCCTTTTGAACACAGACGCACTACAGTTCGGAAGCTCTCCGCCCCCAGGCGAAATCACTGTCGATGCTCGATTCAATTGGTGGGGGGACGCGGAATCATCCAGTTTGACGTATGGCGCCGTAGACCTTGTTCCGGGGCTCTTCGCAGATCCTGGTCTCTGTTGATCGCAGCTCAATGGAACCCGTCATGGGTCAAGCGTCACATCGGCGGCGAAGAGCGCGAACGCGCCTTCTTCGGCCGACGCGCCTCGGCGGAATGTCCAAGTCCCGGGGGCAGTATCCAAGAGGGTGCCGGAGGCGCGAACGGTTCCATCAGGGAGGACCACGTCGCATTGAATGGCTGATTCGCCGCACGCGTACTGCCCCACGAGCGTTCCTTCGACGGCGAGACTGAGAGACCCATCGACTGCCGCCCCAATCGCAGGGGGTGCGAGGCCAAGGCGCGCGCCAAAATCTGTCGGCCGCGCGGCGATAAGCGGACCGGACGTGCCAGCGAATGCCGCCGCACCCGACCGCGCGGTCTCGATGAAGCTGACGTACGCCTCATCTGCATGCGACAACGCAATGATGTGGTAGACGCCCGGCCCTGGCAGTTCAACGCGGCCGTCCTCGCGAAACCATACCCAACCGTACGTGCGTAGTTCGGCGCTCATCCGGGCGGTGATGGCCTCCCCGTCGGCCTCGAACCAAAGCGTGCCCCGCAACGCTTCGTAGTAGTTCAAAGCCCCGTCGCGTACCACGACGATGTCCCGCCGGAGAGGGGCCCCGCTCGTGGCAAGACTGACGAGCATGTCGAATGCTAGGCTGCTGCCAGTAGGCAGGTCCACGCGAAGCGCCGTGTAGCCCGTTCCCGCGCTCGCAAAGCCATTGCCAGGCGTCGAGCCGACCTCGAACGTATAGTCGGCGCCGCTCGCACTGACCTGGAAGGCACGGACGAACCACCAGCCACCTGTGATCGAATAGGCTCTGGTTTCCGCGACCTCTGGACCGGGTTGGATCCAAGTGGCGAGATCCCCGGTTGGTGAGCGCAACTCGAAAAGCACTGGTGAGCCGCCAAAGGTTTGGGCGCGAATGGTGATGACGCCTGGCGCTAGCTCCACCTGATACCAGTCCTCCTGGTCGAGCAGCGGGTCGCGCAGAACCGCAAGAACTGGGAGTCCAAGAAGGCGGCCCTCGTGCCATCCGGTGGCAACGGTCAGCGCGTCTTCCATGCGATCGCCCGCGTCGCCTCCAGACCCCGCGTCGTCCTGATTGAGGGGTTGGGCGTAAGTCGTCCCAGGCACGATGAGGGCGAGCGCGAGGAATACGACGCGCATAGCCCGAGAGACGTCGACCGCCCTCTTGGCAGTTGTGGTGTCCCTTTCGTCAAGAAGGGCCATCGGTGTCGTCTTCAAGGAAAGTTGCAAGTTGCGCAGTTGGACCTGCGCGCGTACCATCATGGTGACGCGTTGTCCACGCGAGGCCGATGCGCTCGAGTTGCCTCACTTGGTACGTGACGGCACGCCGTGAAAGCCCAGTGGCAGCCTCAACTTCGGCCAGCCGCACTCCTGGGCGGCCCAGGAGCGTGTGCGCCACGATGCCTGCGCTGTGGCCCTGCAACTGCGCGAGGCGCGTCACGAGCCCCTGGTCGGGCACCGCGTCAGCGAGAAAAGCGAGCCGACGTCGCCCCGCCGTCGTCACGAGCACACGCTCCGCCGTTCGCAAGCGCTCAAGGTGATAGTACAATGTTCCGCTGGCACACATCGCGTGCCGGCTCAAGTCGGTCATCGACACGCCTGGGTAGTCACGGATGATTGATAGCAGCCTTTGTTCCGTCTCCGATCTCACGTTGTTTCCTCCCCGTCAAGGCTGAGAACGACCAAGAACGTAACTGGTCACCTTTCTGGCACGCTCGGGCGGCGCTAGCATAGGTCGCACCGGCAACGCCTCGACGCAAACCGAAAACTCTAGGTCAAGTTCAGCTATCATTCCTTT
>JBAZZN010000195.1:0-5700 GCA_041658815.1 Thermoplasmatota archaeon | reverse complement strand
GAGGGGGCGTCCTTGGCCTCGCGCACATCGACCCGGCCCAAGAGCGCGTCCAGTTCGTCGGCATCGGCAACATCGAAGGCCGGATCTTCTTCCCCGACCGCGCCGTCTCGCTCACGAGCCAGAACGGAACTGTCGGCGTGGACATGCACCCGCCTGCGGCTCGGATCCTCGTCCGACCGTGGGGGCCGCGCGCCACGATGATCCTCCACTCGGACGGCGTCAGGCTCAAGGTCGACCCCGCCGAGCGCCCGGAACTTTTCCGGCACGACCCGGCGATCATCGCCGCGGTCGCGCTTCGGGACGGTTTCCGCGGAACGGACGACGCGACCGTCGTCGTCGTGAAGGACGCGCGAGAGGCGGCGCCATGAGCACCATCGAGACCGCCCTCGATTCGTCCCGGCGGGAGACTCGAGAACTCGACGAAGCGCTCGACAAGCCCCCGGAATACGACGCGTTCATCCTGACGATGGTCAACGAGATCGCGGCGCTCAACCGCGAGATCGGGGCGACCAACGATGGGCTCATCGCCGTCCACAAGGAGTTGGAAGATCGCGCCAGGGAACTCGAGACCGCGAGGCGACAGCTTGCGGCGAGCGAAAAGTTCGCCGCCCTCGGAAGCCTCGTGGCCGGCGTCGCCCACGAAGTCCGCACACCGCTCACGATCATCGCGACCAACCTGTACGTCCTCGAACGCTTCGCATCCAAAGCCGCGCAAAGCGGTGAGTACGCGCCCCTCGTGGAGCAAGTCCCCGCCATCACCCGCGAAGTCCTTGCTGCCATCGAGCGCGTCCAAGGCCTCGTGAAGAGCCTGAGCAGATTCAGCCAGGCCCAGTCCGTCGTTATCGAGAGCCTCCTTGATCCTATCGTCCGCGAAGCCGTCGATCTCTACGCTGCCGTGAACCGGTCGCGCACGCCCGTCGTCGCCGACCTCCGATCGACTCAACCCGTCCTCGTTGACAAGGCGAAAGTCCAGCAGGTCGTCCTCAACCTCATCGAAAACGCCGTGCAGGCCTCGACGCACGCAAGCCGGTCCGTCGTCATCCGGACCCGCGACGACGTCGATGGTGCCGGCGCGGTGCTCGAAGTGGAGGACCAAGGCATCGGGATGACGCGGGAGACGAAAGCCCGCATGTTCGAGCCGCTCTTCACGACAAAGGTCGACGGCACGGGAATAGGCCTCGCCATCGTGCAGCACATCGCGCGGGAGCACCACGCGACGATCTTCTGCGAGAGCGAGCCCGGCGTCGGCACGATCGTCGCCCTTCATTTCCCCGCGCGGGCCCCTGCGGCGTAGTGCGGGTTCCAACGTCTCGCCCGATGAGATCGCGGCGTGGCTGGAGAGCGTGCGGAAAGTGCCGCTGACGAGGACGTTCGATTTCGCGGGGCCCCGGGGCGCAAACTTCCCCATGGAACGTGAGAGTCCAACTCTCGGGATCCCGGCTTGTTCTGCTTGTGACGCCTCCTGATCCACGCCAAGAAGCCAATACTCCAAGAAGCCAAAACGTCAGGCGATCTGACAGCGGGCTTGGGTTCTTGGGTTCTTTGCGTCTTGGCGTGGTTCACACGCGCGCACCCGTGCCTCGATTCCAAGGGAAGAGTTGTGCTCCGGGGCCATTTCGCGGGAAAGCCTCTCGACTTGCAGTCGAGCACCTCCTGGGCGAAGCCAGGCATCCGCTCGGTTGGGTGCTCGCTTGGCGTCCATGCCCCTGAGCCCCGGACCACGCCCAACATGGACCTCGCGGGTTGGATCACCTACGCGAACGCAGCCGCCAAGCGGATTCTCGGCCGCGCCGCCCGTGATATCATGGAGCGGACCTATTACGACCCGACGTTGGATTGCTTGACGCCCACGGGCCACGTGCTCTCCGTCGCCGACCTCCCGTTCAAGCGGGTCATCGACACTGAGGATTGAGCATCAGGTGGCGCGCGGCGTCTGGCTGTGCAGCCGGAAGGCGCCCCGCATCGTGAATTCGGCCGCCGTCTCGGCAGTACCTTTGTTCTCCCAAAGGAGGCTGTACGCTCCCCGATGCGGCGCGGTGAAGTTCGCAGAACCCGCCGCACCCGTGCTCGTCGCATGGATCTGGACGGCGCCCCCCTCGTGGCTGTGGACGTTGAACCGGGCCATGCCGCCCCCGTTGCGCAAGGCCCACTCGTAGTGGATCGTTTCGTTGCCTTCCATGACGAAGTTCACCTCCGCGAAGCCGCCGGACGCCAGCGCCATCGCCTCCTGGAGCGTCTTTACGCCTGGGATGGGGTCGCGCAGCGCAACCGTGATCGCGTACGCGTCCTTGATCGCGCGCGTGCTCGTCACAACGAGCTTCCACGTGCCGGCCGAGGGGACGCGTCCGAGGACGAGCTCCGCCGACGTGTCCCGGTCCTTCACGGATGTCGCCGCCTCCTTGCCCTTCGGATCGAGAAGCGCGAAGCTCATCTCGTCGGCGGCAAGCGACCAATGCAGATTGACGCGCACGTCCACGACGCTGTACGCGACGTCGAACGAGTGCTCGACCGTCGCGGGCTGCAAGGGCGTCGCGACGAACTCGCCCGAGAAGTTCACCAGGAACGTCCGCTCCGTGTCGGGCTCGTCGGGCACGGGATCGATTCCGACTCTTGGGGTCGCGGGGGCGCCCGCGCAACCCGCGAGCACCAATGCGGCTGCGACAAGCGCGCCAAGCCTCACGCGCGGCCGACGCGCTCCGATGGACTTGAACTCTCCGCGCCCCAGCAGTAGTTCCGGAATCGGGTGTGAGTGCTCTCTCGTATGGCGAACGACTGAGCGTATTACGATCGTAATACGGGGTAGGCGCCGCGCGCACCCACGAGCGTGCTCGTGCGTCGTCGTGTGTTCGCGTCGTCGTGTGTTCGCGTCCTTGAAATACGGAGCCCGCCGTTCGACCAAAGGTGCTCGTGAGCGCGGGGAACGGCGTGCAGGTCACGTCTGGCGCTTCGACGCTCTTTCTTGACCCCAAGCGCGCCACGGCGGACTCCGTCGTCACGCACGCGCACGCCGACCACTTGATGCCCGACGCGCACATGACGCCACCCACGCTCGGCTTCCTCAAGGTCCGCAAGCCCACTCGCACTGGGACCGCGCTTGCCTATGGGCGAGAGATCGACGTCGCTGGGATGCGCGTGCGCTTGCACGATGCGGGCCACGTCTTCGGCTCCGCAATGGTCGAAGTGACGACCAGCGAAGAATCCCTCTTGTACACGGGCGACTTCAACACGCGCGCCGGCTTCACGACAGCCGCAGCCCGGCCGATCTCGTGCGACGTGCTCGTGACGGAGAGCACGTACGGCGACCCACGCTTCGACCTGCCGCCCAAGGACCTCGTGCTCGCGAGCCTCGAAGCGTGGACGCTCCGACGCCTGCTCCAGGGGCCCGTCGCACTGGGCGCGTATCCGCTGGGCCGCGCGCAGGAACTCGTTTGCTTGGCTAACCGCGCTGGCCTCGTGCCCATCGTCTCGCCAGACATCGCTGAGTTGACCGCCGTGTACAACGCGCACGGTCACGACCTGCGCTACGCCGTCTCAGGGAGCGAGCGGGCCCGAACGCTCGATGGAGGACGCGCGCTCCACATCGTGCCGCGCGAGTGGCTGAAGAAGGACCACGCGTTTGCACGCGGACACACGGCGCGCGGTGGACAGGCAGCGTACTTGAGCGGGTGGTGCCACAGGTACTCCTACTTCGACAAGTACGCCATCGACGCGCAGTTCGCGCTCAGCGACCACGCGGGCTTCAGCGACCTCGTGGAGTTCGTTCTTGCGTGCGACCCCACGCGCGTGTTCACCATGCATGGAAGCGCCGCGAGGCTCGCGAAGGAACTGCGGAGCCGCGGCGTCAACGCGGAACCGCTGTGATGGAAAGATTGGGACCCGCCGAAGAATTTGGAGGCAGGTTGGCGGGTCCCGCTGGGAGGCTTGGAGGCTTCGTTGCTCAAGCGCGGCGAACCGCGCTTGTCGCAGCACCGTTGTCCCTCGCGAGCATAAAGGAGGAGCCTATGGGACATTGGGGGGTTCTCCCGTAGCGAGCCGCATCGCTACCGTTAAGCGGCCCCGGGTGGGGTCACGCGCCGTGGCCGCCGACTGGACGACCCGCGCTGCCCTCCTCGTGGCCGCAGGCGGCGCGCTGGGGTGTGTGTTCCGTTACTTCGCTGGCGCGTACTTGACGCGCTCCGATTTCCCGTGGGGCACGGTCTTCGTGAACGTGCTAGGGAGCTTCCTCATCGCCGTGTTCATGTTCGGCGCGATGGCACGCGGCTGGTTTGGTCCCGACGTGCGCATCTTCTTCGTGACTGGCGTCCTTGGTGGCTTCACGACGATGTCGAGCTTCGCTTACGAGACGACCGCCTTCGTGGAGGACACCGAGTATTACCGCGCGACCGCGTATGCCGCGCTCACGATCGTGGGAAGCCTGGGCGCCGCGTTGTTGGGGCGCTTCGTCGCGCAGGCCTTGCCGGTGCCTGGAGCCTGAGAACGATGGACCACGTGCTCGATAGCGAAGCCGTCATGCTCAGGATCTACGTGGGCGAGGCCGACAAGCACGGCCACGAAGCGCTCTACAAGCACATCGTTCGGCTCCTGCGCGAGCGCGGCATATGGGGGGCGACGGCCTACCGCGGCGTCATGGGCTACGGTGCGAAGAGCGTGCTGCACGCGGCAAGCCCCATTCGTCTCAGCCAGGACCTTCCCATCATCATCGAGGCCATCGACCGCACGGACAAGATCGACGCCGTGCTCCCCGAGCTGGACGCGCTCGTGAAGGAGGGTCTTGTCGTCACGATGGATGTGCGTGTGAGGCGGCATCCTCGCCCCCCAGGCTGACACGCCGGATGGAAACCGAACGATACCTTGACACACCGGAGTGCGCTGGCGAAGCAGCATGGACCCCGCGGCCATGCCGACGGACCGCAAGGACGTGACCTTCAGCGCTCTCTTCGAGGAAACGCTCCGACTCGTGAAGGCGTACCCCATCCCGCTGCTCGGGCTGCCCATCCTCCTGGGCATCTTCACGAGCGCCGGGAACGCGAAGCCACAGTACAAGTACACCCCGACGACGTTTCCGAACCCGCTCGAGTACCTCCCCTTCTACGCGCTCATAGGCCTGCTCGCGCTCGTCGCCATCGCGCTTCTCCTGCTCGCGTCAGCCTACGTCGCGCTCGTGACGACAAGGGCCGCGCTGGACGCTGGAGCGACCGGGAGTGCGCCCGACCTTGGCGCCGCCATGCGCGGCATCAAACCGCAGTACTCGAGTGGATTGGGCACTTTCGTCTTGTGGGTCATCGCCGTCGTCGTGGGCTTCATCCTCCTCATTGTCCCCGGATTCATCGTGCTATCAGGCCTCTTCCCCACAGTGGCCGTCGTGGTCGCGGAAGGACGCTTCGGCACTGAGGCGCTCCGCCGGGCGTGGAACCTCACGAACGGGCACAAATGGACCATCTTCCTCTTCGGGCTCGTCGTGCTCCTCGCGAGTGGCGTCGCCTCGGCGATCCTGGGGATCATCCCGCTCATCGGGAACGTCTTGGGCGGCATCGTGAGCGGCGCCGCGAATGGTTTCTTGCTCGTGGCAGCCGTCGTCTTCTACCAGCGCCAGACGGCGAGCACTCCCGAGGCGGTGCCGTCCGTGGACGTGCCTCCGGCGGCTGCGCCGCCGGCGTGGTGATCACAGGATGCCCATTTCGGTGAGTTTCTCTGGCAAGT
>JBAZZN010000194.1:0-5711 GCA_041658815.1 Thermoplasmatota archaeon | reverse complement strand
CACCCTCGATTGGCCACCCTAAGGCGGCTGACGGATGGCGACCCCATTCAGGAGCCCATATTTTAAGGTTCGGTGGGCTGAGGTTGCGGTTTCTGACGCGACAACGCGACGACGCGAACACGCGACGACGTTGAAGCGGAGTCAGCAGAGATGTCCGTCTCTGCTGACTCTGCTTTACCGTCAGCGACGACGCGACCACGAGACGCGGTGACGCGCTGGCCGGGCCGCGACTCGTGGCGTCATCGCGTCGTCGCGTTGTCGTGTTCTTGCGCCGCAGGCGCTCGGTTGGGGCCTCAAAGCCCGATCAGCGCATGCGCCACGACAAGTCCCGCAAAGATGACCGAGATCGTCGTCATCGCCTTGATGAGCGGGTTGATCGCGGGTCCGGCCGTGTCCTTGAATGGGTCGCCCACCGTGTCGCCGACGACTGCGGCCTTGTGTGCGAAGCTGCCCTTTCCGCCGTGCACGCCAGACTCGAAGGACTTCTTGGCATTGTCCCACGCGCCGCCAGCGTTGCTCATGAGGAGTGCGAGCGCGAAGCCGCCCACGATGGTGCCCATGATCAGGCCGCCAAGCGCGAGGGGGCCCAGGATGAAGCCGACGAGGAGTGGCGCCGCGACAGCGAGGCTGCCGGGGATGACCATCTCCTTGAGAGCGGCCTTCGTCACGATGGCCACGCAGCGCGCGTAATCGGGCTTGCGCTTCCCGGCCATGATGAGGCCGTCCTTGAACTGCTCGCGCACTTCTAGCACGACAGCGTTGGCAGCGCGCCCGACGGCCGCCATCGAGAAGCTCGCGAAGAGGAACACGACGGCGGCGCCAAGGAGGAGACCTGATAGCACGTACGGGTTGCTGATCTGGAAGACGAGAGATTCACCAGCGAGGAGGGTGCCCTTCGCGATGGCGGCGGTGCTCGAGTGGTCCACGAAGTCAGCGAAGAGCACGAGGGCCGCGAGCGCGGCACTGCCGATGGCGTAGCCCTTCGTCGTGGCCTTCGTCGTGTTGCCGACCGCGTCGAGCGCGTCCGTCGCCACTCGGACCTCCTTGGGAAGGTCGCTCATCTCGGCGACGCCGCCCGCGTTGTCAGTGATGGGGCCGTAGGTATCGAGCGCAACGACCATGCCGGCCACTGATAGCATGCCGACACCGGCCATCGCCACGCCGTAGAGCCCGAGGTGCGCCCCGGGGACCGCGCTCTCGCCCAGCACGTAGCTGCTGATGAGGCCGATGACCACGAAGAGCACGGGGAGGAACACGCTCTGGAGGCCCACCGCCATGCCTTGGATGATGTTCGTAGCGGGGCCAGTGACGCTCGCGTCCACGATGCCTTTGACGGGCTTGTAGCCTTGGCTCGTGTAGTAGTCCGTCACGCCAAAGAGCGCGAGGACGAGGAGGAGGCCGATGATGGCCGAGTACAGGAAGTTCACGTGGATCGTTGGGAACACGAGCGCGTGCAGCGCGTAGAATCCGACCGCGCTCACGATGACCGTGGCCACGAGGCCGTGGTAGAGCGCTGTCATGATGTTCCCGCTCTTGGGCAAGCGCACGAAGAAGATGCCAACGATGCTCGCGACGATGGCGAAGGCGCCAAGTGTGAGCGGGAAGATGATGCCCGTCTCGCCGTAGCCACCAAAGGTGCCGCCCTTCGCGAGGTTGCCAACGAAGACCACGCCGCTTGCGGCGAGAGCCATCGCGGCCACGAGCGTGACGACGTACGTCTCGAAGAGGTCCGCGCCCATGCCAGCGCAGTCCCCGACGTTATCGCCGACATTGTCGGCGATGACGGCGGGGTTGCGGGGGTCGTCCTCGGGAATGCCGGCCTCTACCTTGCCCACGAGGTCAGCGCCCACGTCAGCGGCCTTCGTGTAGATGCCGCCAGCGATACGCGCGAAGAGCGTGATGAGCGAGGCACCGAACGCGAAGCCGATGAGGTTCAATGGCGTGGCTTGCACGCCAAGCTGGCCGCGGAAGACAAGGTAGAGCGAACTGAGGCCCAGGATGCCTAAGCCAACGACGGCGAAGCCGTTCACGGCGCCAGCACGGAAGGCCAGCGCGAGGGCGGGCGCGATGCCGCCGCGAGCGGACTCGGCCACGCGGGCGTTCGACTGCGTCGAGATCCACATGCCGATGAACCCCGCGAGTCCCGAAAGGAGCGCGCCCAGCACGAAGCCTGCCGCGGTGAAGTACCAGAACTTGTCGCCCGTCGTCATTCCGACGATGAAGAACACTACGGCGAGGATGACCGCGAAGATCGCGACCACCGTGTACTCGAGCTTGAGGAACGCGAAGGCGCCCTCGTGGACGGCCTGCTGGATCTCCATCATGCGTGCGTTCCCGCGGCTCTTGCGCAGGATGCTCGCGGCCAGGAATCCGGAAAAGACGAGGGCAAGGATGCCGGCGACGGGGCCGACATAAGAGAGCGTGGTCGGGTCGATATCCATGCGGGGGTCACCCAGGGGGTGGGATGCCGCGCGATGCCGAGACTCTGCTATAAGGGCTTCGGGGGCACGCGCGGCGTTGATGGTGCCATGGTCGAACGCCCAACGCGAAGCTGCCGGGGGATCGCGCTCACCGCAGCGTCACGAACGCTTCGCCGCCCACGCGGGGTGCCTGCACGAAGTAGTCGAACGTCACGACTCCCACGCTGGGCGTCGCGGTCTCCACCGTGAGGTGATCCCTTGTCTTCTCGCTCACCCAAAGCGTTGGCCCGCGACTCGTGAGCGTGACTTGCGCCGTGATATCGCCATCCCCCACGAGCACCACGAAGCCCAGCGGGAACGCGACACGCGCGGTCCCGTTCGTCATGATGGCGGACCCCCGCAAGTAGATGGACACCGTGTTCCCCTCGAGCGCGGACGTGACGACGTAGGCCGCGTCGGGAAGGTCAGCGCGCGTGGCCGTCCCCACGCTGCCTCCCACCGCGAGCACTTCGCCGTCGACCTCCGTCGCGTTGGAGATCTGGAATCGGCTCTCGGCGTCCACCCACCGGATCGATTGACCGCCCGGGCTGCCGTTGTCGAAGAAGAAGATCGACGCGTCGCTGTCGGGGCCCCGCGCGTTGAGCGCGATGTCATGGTGACTGACCAAGCTCGCCTCCGCTACGACCATGCCCGGAGGCACGTCGGACGTGTTGCATGATGGCCCACACGCGACGAACGCGCCGCGCGTGGAGACGACGGGGCCCAGGGCGAGCTGGACGGCATGCACCGATGCGTTGGATGCCACGACTATGCCATTGGTCCCGACGAGGGCGATGTCGCCCGAGGGGGACGCGTTCACGCCCTGGACGCTCGTGACGAACTCGAAGTCGAGCTGGTCGCGCGTGACCCTGCTCCCGCTGGTCGTGCAGCCGGCGGAGATGATCGCAAGGATGACTATCGGGCCGAGAATGGCGGTGCGCAAGATGACGACTCCTGGGTCGGCGCGACGCGATGCGCACGCTAAGACATTGTCGCCGGACGCCGCGCGTAGGCGAGCGAGAAGCCCAGCTACACGATGACCTGCGTGATGTCCACCGTCGCCACCCACTTGGTCGACGCTTCCGTGCCATACGCCGTGAGCGTCACGGCGTCCCCCAAGACACCGATCTTGAAGTCTGAGATCGACCCTGTGGAGTTCCCATACTCCTTCGCGCACGGCGTGCCTCCGCTACCGATGAGGGTCGCGGTCCCAGCGACGTTCCATGCGCCGCAAGCGAACTTGTACGCGGCTGACGTCGTGCTCGCCACGTTGCGCCCGACGGCCGTCACGGTGAACGACCACGCAGCGCCGGGGGGCATCGTCAAGCGAAGCGATGCCCCGTCGAGGAACAGCTCGCCTGGCTTCAGCGCGATGCCAAACGGCGTGGTCCCACGCATGACCACCATCATGTGCTGCGCACCACCTTCTGAGCTGCCGACGAATCCGCCGGATGCGTGCGCGAGTTCGCCGTAGTGCGTGGCGTTCGCGAAGAAACCGCCGGGAACGGACGCGTACGCGCCGCTGGCCACGTTCCTTGTGCCGCCACCGACGGTCGCGTGCGAGGCGCTCGCGAGGTTGCTGAGCCCGCCGCCCACCGTCGCGTAAACGCTATCGGTCGTGCCGCCGGCGTTGCCGGCTTGGTTGTTGCCGCCACCGCCGATCGAGCCGTAATCATCCGTGACGCGGTTGCTCGTCGCGAAGATCGTGGTCGGGTTCGTCGTGTCCGACGAGCCGCCGCCAGAGATGGTGCCGTACGCGGCGGGCGCGACGTTGTTCCGGCCGCCGCCGACCACGGCGTAGCTTCCGGTGGCGTTGTTGTATTCGCCGCCGCTCACGGTCGACTTCCCGTACTGGCCCGCGGCCCTGTTCATGTAGCCGCCGCCCACCGTCGAGTACTGGCCACTTGCCGTGTTGATGTAGCCGCCACCGACGGTCGCGCTGGGCGCGCTGGCCTTGTTGCTTCCACCGCCCGCCACGGTGGCCTGCTCGTCCGTGGCGCGGTTCCCGATTCCACCACCGACGCTGGCCCCGTTGACCGTGGCGACGTTGCCAAAGCCGCCCGCCACCGTGGATTGATCGCCGGTCGCCTCGTTCGCGTTGCCACCTGCAACGGTGGCGCGCTGGGCGCTGGCCTTGTTGCTGTTGCCGCCGCCGACGGTCGCGTAATCGCCGACGGCCTTGTTGCCGTCGCCGCCGCCCACCGTCGCACGTTCGCCCTTGGCTTGGTTCCCGACGCCGCCGCTCACCGTGGTCCAGTTGTTGCCCGCCGTGTTGCTCGTGCCTCCGCCCACGGTCGCGCCCTCTTTGGTGGCAAGATTGCCCGAGCCCCCACCGATGGTCGATGTGGCGCCGCTCGCGATGTTGCCCGAGCCGCCGCTTACGGTCGCGAAAGACCTGTCCGCGGTCGTGCCGAGGTTATCGCCCGCGCGGTTCCCGCTTCCGCCACCGATGACGCCGTAGTCATCCGTGATCTGGTTGGCCGCGGCCGTGCGACCGCCGCCGCCGATCGTTCCGCCGACGACGCCCGCGCTCGCGGCGTTGCTGGAAAAGCCCCCGATGAGGTTGGGTGTGCCAGCGGTCAGTTGGATATAGAAAGATCGCAGGTTGTTGACTTTCAGCATCAAGCTCTGCGCGTCGGTCGTTCCCACGAAGTCCGTGCCCGCGCTGGTTCCCGCGTTGCCCAAGAGTCGCCAGTCGTTGTCCGGCCCCGAGCCGCCCGGTCCGGGGGGGCCCTGTGGCCCCGTCGCGCCCGTGGGGCCCTGCGGCCCTTGAGGCCCCTGCGGGCCCAAGTCGCCCGTTGCCCCGGTCGCGCCAGGAATGCCCGGCGTGCCTTGCACGCCTTGTGGGCCTTGCGGCCCGGTGTCGCCCTGGGGCCCCGTCGGACCCGCGGGGCCAGGCGTTCCGCCGCCACCCATCGCGCCACCGCCATCCCCTGGCGGTCCTTGCGGGCCCGTGGCTCCCGTGTCACCCTTGGGGCCTTGGGGTCCCGCCGCGCCCGTCCCACCCGTTGCGCCTGTCGTGCCCGCGGCGCCCATCGGTCCCGTCGGCCCCGAGGGTCCCATCGGGCCGGCAATGCCTTGCGGGCCGACAGGACCGATCGTCCCGTTCACGCCGGCGGGACCCAGGAGACCTGGATCGCCCTTTGGCCCGGGAATCCCCTGTGGTCCGATGAGACCATTCTCGCCAGGGAGCCCGGGAGGTCCAGGCGGACCCGGGGGACCACCTGGCAGTCCCGGCGGTCCCTGGGGACC
>JBAZZN010000193.1:0-5726 GCA_041658815.1 Thermoplasmatota archaeon | reverse complement strand
GACGATCTGGGGGTGCTGCAAGGCGCCCACGACATCCAAGGCGATGTCGAGCTGCTGCATGGTGAGCTTGTGGTCCTCGCCCAACACGTTCACGACGCGTTGCGCGCGCGAGAACTTGTCGAGGTGGTACGCGACGTCGCGCGTCGTGTAGAGCGACGTGCCATTGCTGCGCATGAAGGTCCAGCGCTGCGAGCGACCCGCGATGCCGTAGCTCTCGAGGTCAAGGAACCATGAGCCGGACTCGTCCTGGTGCGCAAGCGGGCTCGCCTTCAGCTTCTCGATCACAGGCTGCACGCTGCCGTTCTGGATGTACTCGCTTTCCCACGAGTAGCGGTCCATCTCCACGTTCATGCGCGCGAGCGACTCGCGCATGCCTGATAGCACTTGGCCGGCCGCATCGCGGAAGGCCGCAGCGACGTCGAGGTCGCCGGCTTCGAAGCGAGCGAGGGACTCGGTGATCGCGGAGGCGACCTTCGGGTCCTTCTCCTGCAGCTCGTTGGCCTTCTGGTAGTAGGCCACGCGCTGGTGGTCTGGTTTTTGGCGCTCAGCAGTCGGCACCTGGTCGCCCTTGAGGTTCGCAAGGCCCCACGAAAGGATGGCGACCTGCTTGCCGACGTCGTTCACGTAGTACTCGGTCGTCACCCGGTCGCCCGCGGCCCTCAGCACGCGCGCGAGCGAGTCGCCAACGATGGGGTTCCGCGCGCGGCCCACGTGGAAAGGCCCGTTGGGGTTCGCGCTCGTGTGCTCGACGATGACGCTCTTGCCCGTTTCCGGGAGAGTGCCATAGCGTAGGGCCCGCTCAGTCACGCTCGCGAGCGTCGCTTCCGCCAGGGCTGCTGGCTCCACCGTGAAGTTGACATACGGCCCCTCTGCGACCACGCGGAGGCGCGGGCTTTGGGGAAGCGCGGCCACTATCTCTTGCGCGGCAGCCGAGGGCGCCTTCCGCATCGTCTTCGCGAGCGGGAAGCAAGGGTACGCGAAGTCGCCCTTCCCGGCAGGCGCGGGTGCCAGCGTCGCGCGCACCGCTGAGCGCGCCTCGTCCTGGCGTAGGCTGTGCAATGCTTCCTCCAAGAGGAAGGCTGCCTCGTCGCGGAATCCTCCGAGGGGGTCGCTGCTCGCGGCCATTGCTGCGTGGACAAGAGGCTTTCCCTTAAAACGTATCGCCGGCCCCCGCTCGATGGTTCGCGCATTGTGCAACGAACGCCTTACGCACTCGGCATCCAAGCGCCACCGATGCATGCCACGAGCATCATGCTCATCGCGTCGCTCGCCCTCACCGCGCTCGCCGCGGGCTGCACGATCCCGCAGGAGGTCGCGGACAACGGCGGCAACAACCTCAGTTGGGACATCGACGTGAAGATGCCCGACTGCTCGTCAAGATCGACGGCGAACAACACATACTGTCATCCAGAGCTCCTGGACGGCACGCGCTGACCTGACCATGACGCTGCGCGGCTGACGCGAACACGCCAACACTCATCAGCCGACGCGGAACCTCAGGATGGCTCCGACCCCACCAAACGCCTTGAAGAACAGCTCGCCCTCGTCCGAGTTGCCGGACATGATCTTCACCTTGGACGCCATGCTCTCGGCGATGGCGGAGAGTTCCTCCACCATGTCGGTCTCGCTGTCGATGGCGACGGCTTGCGTGCCGCACTGCGGGCACGGCCCGTAGCGCTTCTCGTACTCGAGTGGGTCCTCCGCGGTGGTCTCTTCCTTCGACCACCCACACGACTCGCACTTCATCATCAGGCGGACCTTACGCAGCTTCTCGCTGAGGATGAGAGTGTCAACCGCGCCGATGGTGAGAGTGTGACGCACTTGGGCTTCACCGTACGCAGAGAGGCCGCCGTCCTGCTTGCCTATCTCGCGCATGAAGCGGTTGATGAGGTCCTTCTCCTCCATCAAGCCGAAGTCGCGAAGCAGCGGCGCGGCGTTGGCCACAAGGTCGCGCAGGCCGTACTCGTCCGTGTAACCCGTATCGACTGGCTGGCCCACGATGCGCTTGTGCAGCTCGTGGTTCATGTATTCCTGCTCGAGCCAGTACTCCTTCGTGGGCCCCGGTCCACCGATGAGGACGCCCTTCAGCTCGCCCTTCCCAAGCTCAGGCATGAAGATCTCCGTTGCGACCTCGCCGATCTTCTGGAACCACTTGTCCGCGATGTCCTCCGTGATCCTCTCGAAGCGGCGGGCAGATTGCCCGCCCTTCGAGTGCTTGTTGGGCACTTGGGACTGCATGTTCGTGACGACCTGCACAGCTTGCCCACGGAGGAAACCGATGGTGCATTCTTGCCGGTCGAGCACGACGAGCCCGTAGTTGTTGTGCTCCTTGAGCATGGCCTCGAGAGGCTCGAGAAAGAAATTGCTATCGCAATGGTACTTGTAGAGAGTGATCGGCGTGGGTGGCACGATGACGAACGTTGACATCTTGGTGCGTTCTGCGCCGATGGCGCGGTGCCCCACGAAGATGATGACGCCGTTTGGGCCGGGATCCTTGAACTGCTTCAGCGTCTGCATGACGGACTCGAGCGCGCCCGTCACGTTCTTCATCGTCGATTTGGACTTGATGTTCGACGCTTGCGAGTACTCGCTCCGCATCTGCGAGACGACCTCGTGGATCTGGCGCCCTGGTGGGATGTAAAGAGAGATGAGCTGCGTCGCGGTGCCCTTGACGTTGCGCAGCTCCTCGAGCTTGCGCTTGAACTCGTAGCGTGCGCGGTCGGAAGATTGGGATTCTTGCGCTCGGCCTTCGGCCATGGGATTCTCGTAGAGGAATGGGATTGTGTTGTTCGTTCGGCTGGCGGTCTGGCAGGTGCCCCGTCGTGGGGCGAGAAACTATGCCAGGCGCTGTGAGGCCACGGAAAGCAGAGGGCTCGCCCTCGTTCAAGAAGGTTTCGGGGAAGGGGGGCCTGGGGGTTCGCCCCCAGGGTTTCGTCGTCGGTCGAGCCCCGCGCGCACGCAACGCTCAAATCCAGCGAGCCTCTGCCCCGCCACATGGCCATGGACTGTGTCGCAGTCAGCCTCGGCGGCTCGTTCCTTGTGGGCGAGAATGGCGTGGACGTCGCCCTGACGCGAGATATCGCAGCCGTCCTCACGCGCGCCTCTCAGCAACGGCGCATCCTCGCGGTCGTGGGCGGCGGCGCCGTCGCGCGCACGTACATCCAGGGCGCGCGTTCGCTTGGCGCAGGCGAGACGGCGCTCGATGATCTCGGCATCGCAGTGACGCGCATCAACGCGCGCGTGCTGCTGGCCGCGCTTCCCAAAGCGTACCCGCTGCCGCCCAAGGACTTCGACGAGGCCATCCTGGCGTCGCACACGTTCCCCATCATAGTGATGGGCGGCACGCACGCGGGGCACACGACGGACGCAGTGACCGTGATGCTTGGTGACAGGGCGCGCGCCGTGCGCGTCGTCATCGCCACCAACGTGGACGGCGTCTATACGTCCGACCCCAAGAAGGACCCCAACGCGAAGCTCTTGCCGCGCCTGACGCACGCGGACCTCGTGCGCATCACGAGCGGAGGCGACGGCAAGGCCGGAAGCGCCGGCGTCGTGGACGCGCTTGGCGCCAAGATGCTCTCGCGCGCGGGCACGGAGTGCGCCGTCGTGGACGGACGTGACCTCAAGGCACTCGAAAGCGCGATCCTGGGTCGCACAGATTTTCATGGCTCATTGATAGTAAGAGAAGGACGTTGAGCGCATGGCGGACCTCATCCCGAATCACATGCATTGCAGTACTTGCAACAAGGCCATTCCGTACGTGGACCCCAAACGCGCGGACACTTCTGACCGCACATGCTCGCCCGAGCACAAGATGGACCTGGACGAGCTCAACAAGAAGCGCAAGCGCAGCATGTACACGATGTACGCGCTGATGGGCCTCGCGGTACTCGTGCTCATCCTGAGCTCCTCGGGCTTCTTCCCGCGCTGATGCGCGGCCACGCGGCGCCCTCGGGCGCCGCAGCGAAGCGGCGCGAACGGCACGATCCGCGTGCCTTTCGTCCTATCGTGGAATACTCTGCGGATCATTCCACGAGCTTGCCGTTTTCCTTGTACGTCGTCACGACCATCATCGTCTTGGTATCGACGATGCCCTCGAGCGGGGCGAGGGTCTTGATGATGAAGTTCTTGAGGTCCTTGTAGGACGCGAACTGCGCCTTGATTACGATGTCGTCCTCGCCCGTGACGAGGTACGAGTGGCGGATCTCCTGGAGACGCGTCAGCTTGTTCGCGATGTCGTCCGCGCGCTGGGTGTCCACCTTCAGAAGGATGATCGCCTCGACATTGCGCTGCGCGTAGTAGTGCGACAGATCTTGGTCGATGGCTTCCGTTGACATAGCCAGCCTCTGGGGCGCGGACAGAGACGGTCCGCACTTGAACGTTTCGTGGGACAGCGCCAGGGCCGCTTTTTCTCGTCTCAAGCCCTAGTAATATACCCCGAAGAGTTAAGGGGGGTATGTGCGTTGCGACCGCACCTGGAGCAAGTTTTGATGACCTCGAATCCCCGCGAAGTCGCGAATCACCAGTTCGACATCTGCGCCGACATCCTAGGGCTGGACAAGAGCACCCGGAACGTTCTCCGAGTGCCCCAGTACATCGCGAAAGTGAGCCTCCCCGTCCGCATGGACGATGGGACCGTGAAGGTCTTCCAGGGCTACCGCTCGCAGTACAACAACGCGCGCGGCCCCTTCAAGGGCGGCATCCGTTACCACCCGCAAGTCAGCGAGGACGAGGTCATCGCCCTCTCCGCGTGGATGACGTGGAAGACGGCCGTCGTTGACCTCCCGCTTGGTGGCGGCAAGGGCGGCATCATCGTGGACCCAAAGTCGCTAAGCGTGCCTGAGCTCGAGCGCCTCACGCGCACCTACGCGCGCGCGATCAGCGGCATCGTCGGCCCCGAGAAGGACGTGCCCGCGCCAGATGTGTACACTGGCGGCCGCGAGATGTCGTGGTTCATGGACGAGTTCGCAAAGGCGACCGGCCGCCGCGAGCCCGGCGTCATCACGGGCAAGCCAATAGAGCTGGGCGGCTCGCTGGGTCGCGACACGGCCACGGCGCGTGGCTGCATGATCGTGACGCGCGAGGCCTTCAAGGCACAGCACATCAACGCGAACGGTGCGACCATCGCCATCCAGGGATTCGGCAACGCGGGAAGCTTCTGTGCGGTCCTCGCCAACGAGTTCCTGCCTGGCAGCAAGGTCGTTGCCGTGAGCGATTCGCACGGGGGCATCTACAACCCCAGCGGCCTTGACGTCCAGAAGCTCATCGAGCACAAGGAGAAGACCGGCAAGGTGCAGGGCTTCGCCGGCGCGAAGGAGATCACCCAAGACGACCTCCTCACGCTCGACGTCACTCTCCTGATCCCCGCCGCGCTCGAGGGCCAGATCACGGCCAAGAACGCCTCGCAGATCAAGGCGAATATCATCGCCGAAGCCGCGAACGGCCCCACGCTCCCCGAGGCGGACGACATCCTCTACAAGAGCGGCAAGTTCCTCATCCCTGACATCCTCGCGAACGCGGGCGGCGTCACCGTCTCCTGGTTCGAGATGCTGCAGAGCAAGACGGAGTACCCGTGGAGCCTCAAGCTCGTGCAGGACCGCCTCGAGGAACGCATGGTGAAGTCGTTCAATGACGTGCACGACGCGAGCAAGAAGCACAAGGTGCACATGCGCACGGCTGCGTACGTCGTGGCCGTTGGCCGCGTGGCCAGCGCGCAGAAGTGGATC
>JBAZZN010000192.1:0-5768 GCA_041658815.1 Thermoplasmatota archaeon | reverse complement strand
TCGTGCTCCCGCCTACGACGCGTCGCGGACGCGTCTGGGTCCTCGCTCGCACGGCTCGCTGCGGTCCCGGCGGGAGCACTCTGCGCCCTAGCGGGCGCTCGTGCTCCCGCCTACGACGCGTCGCGGACGCGTCTGGGTCCTCGCTCGCACGGCTCGCTGCGGTCCCGGCGGGAGCATTTGGGGAGGGGGTTTGGGGGAACCCCGCGTAGGGGTTTCCCCAACGCCCCCCACCACGATGGCCTGCATTTGGGGCTTTGACCGGCGCATTTCTCGTTTCAGATCTGAGCAACGCCCCGGCGGGCGCATACCCGGTCCAGGCTCAGGGTGCACCGCAACCGTTCCAGCACCTGAGCGGAGCGGCGCGGGGGTGCAAGCCTTAATGCACCTGTACGCTTCCATATACCCCCAATGCCCGCACAAGCGAAGGCTCCCAAGCCGCGGTTCGCGCGACCGGGGGCGAACCCGACGCTCGCGACGTTGGAATACATCCGCGGCGCGCTGCGCGCCGCGAGCGGCCCGATCAGTCGCAACGCTCTCATGGCGCGCTTAGCGGTCTGGGGCCACTCGACCACCCGGCAGAGCCTCAACGCCGCCATCGGCTTCCTCGCGCAAGACGGCAGCATCGCCGAGGGCAGCAAGGGCCTCATTTGGGTCCCTACCGCGTCTGGCTCGATCCTTGACGCGATCCGCAGCGGCGACCGCCTTTGACGGGCCTCACCGCGAGGGACGTCTTCCTGACAACGGAAGCGAAGGCGGACCTCGCTGCGCTCGACGCACGGAAGGACAAGGAGGCCGCGTCCATCGCGAAGCGCGCTCGCGCGCTGCGGAGCATCCTTCTTGCAGATTGTCTCCACGGCGAGGTCGTCAAGAAGGAACGCATCCCGAAGGAGCTTCGGGAGCTCCCGGTGGAGAATCTGTACGTCGAGGATCTCCCGAGCTTCTGGAGGTTCCTGTACACCGTGTCTCGCGACCGCGGCGAGCGATCTGTTGTCGTCGTCCGCATCGTCGATCACGAAACATACAGCGAATGGTTCCCAGGACGCCGCCGCTGAAAAGCGGAGCTTTCGCTCGTGGGAATGAGAAGAGAAAGGGGAAGTTGATCCCGCGGCCTGCGGGATCAGAAGGCAAGAGCGGCCTTCACTTTCGTAGTCCGAACCTGATTTCTCTATCCCCCTCGTGTCTCGGCGAGGATCTTTGGAGCCCCGGCGGGCGCACTCGCACTTGAGGCTCAGGTGCGCGCGTGTGAACCACGCCAGGAAGCAAAGAAACCAAGCCGGCTGTCAGATCGCCCCGTGTCTTGGCTTCTTGGAATACTGGCTTCTTGGCGTGGATCAGGAGCCGTCACAAGCAGAACAAGCCATGATCCCGTGAGTTGGACTTTCACGTTCCCTTGGGAGGTTTGCGCCCCGGGGCCCAAACCCCGCAAAACCTTATGATGACGCCGCACGATTACAATGCCTGTCATCATATGGCGGAATCAAAGCCTGTCAGCCTTCGTGTGGACGAGCGTGACTTGCGCGCCATCACGGACGCCGGACTCGTGCCAGCCGACATCATGCGTGCTGCTCTACATGCCAAAGCGCGCGCACTACGCGCGGATGCGTGGGCGCGCGAGTCGCGCGCGCGCCGCGTGAAGCCGGGAAGGGGCGCGCCCTCGACTGGAGAGCTTCTTCGTGAGACTCGGGACGAGCGATGACCGCGCACAAGCGAGCGACGGCGCCAAGCGGGATCGTGGTTGACGCGAGTGTGCTCGCCAAGATCGTCATTCACGAGGCCGAGAGCGACGCCGTCACGTCGGCGCTCGCCCACGCGGCGCGAGCGGGCGTTCCCCTGCTCGTGCTGCCGCTCACGCGCTTCGAGGTCGGTGATGTGCTAGTGAAGTTGGCTCGGCGAGCTGAGCGCGGTGCGGCGGGCATCGACATCGACGGGCTGGTCGAGCACTCACTCGCCCTCGTCGAGACTCGCGATGCAGCGCCTGGCGTAGCCGATCTCGCGAGGGTGCACGGGCTCTCGTACTACGATGCGAGCTATCTCGCGCTTGCGACCGCAGGGCGGGGCCGCAAGTTGTGGACGTGCGACGCGAGGCTGGGCAAGGCTGCCGAATCGGGGGGCCGACGCGTGACGACCGAGGAGATCAGCGGGCTCGCCTGATCGGGTCCTCCTCGCCCCTCTATTTCGGCGCTGCGGGGAGCCTCGCCCAGAAGGTCGAGCCGCGGTCGGGGCCACCGCTCACGCAGCCGATGGTCCCGCCGTGGTCCTCCACGATGCCGCGTGAGATGTAGAGGCCCAGGCCCGAGCCCTTCTGTGCCGAGTCCTGGTGCATTTGGGAGAAGGGCTCGAAGAGGCCACCGATCTGCTCGGCGGTGAGCCCGCGCCCCGTGTCCCGCACGCGCAGGATCGGGCCAGTAGCGTCCTTTGCCGCCTCTATCGTGACCTTGCCTCCTGAGGGCGTGAACTTGATGGCGTTCGTGACGAAGTTCACGAGGACCTGGGCGACGCGGCGCTGGTCTGCTTCCACGAGCACTTCCTCGGTGGCGTGAACGTCGAGCGTGAGGCCAGCATTGGCCACGAGCGGGGCGTAGGCTTCGGCAGTCTCGTTCGCAAGCTGCCTCAGGTCCACGCGTTCTTTGTGGGCGCGGAGGTTCCCAGAGTGGATCCGAGCCATGTCGAGCATGTCGGCCATGATGCCGCGGATCCGCTCGATCGTCCGGTCGAGCACCATGATGGCCTTGTCCTGGTCCTTGTTCAGGTCACCGATCATGTGCTCCTTGAGTATCGCGACCTGCATGATCAGGACGCAGAGGGGGTTGTTGATCTCGTGCGCGACCGCGCTCAAGATGCGTGCTCGTTCGTCCGTCAGCGCCTTCAGGCGGTCGTTCTCTGCCCACGTGATGCTGAGCGTGCGCTCGCGCTCGACCGCAAGCTGCTCTTGCGTGACGTCTCGCGCCACGCCGATGACGCTTATGCCCCGGCCGTCCGGGTCCGTGGTCGGCGCGCATGTCCAAGCATAGGTGTGCAGCGTGCCATCGCGCGCCGGGATGTGGATGGGCCACTGTTCCGCCCGCCGATAGGCTCGGGCTTGGTCGATGGACGTCTTCATGAGGCCCCTGTCCGCCGGCACGATGGTTTCGATCGCACTCGTGCCGACGAGCGCAGCGGACGCCTTCCCGAATACCGTCTCTGCCGCGTGGTTCATCCAGACGAACCGGCCCTCCTCGTCCAGTCGGACAACCGCGTCGGGGACCGTTTGGAGCGTCGTCTCGTGCTGCTTCAGGATAGCGCTGATGCGTGCGGTCGCCGCGCGGTGCTCGATAGCGAACCGCACCGCGCTGGGCAAGATCTCGCCACCCGCCTTCGCGATGGTCTCCTTGGAAACGTACTCGTCACAACCATGAGCGAGCGCATCGACGCCGCTCGTGTCGGTGAGACTGCCCGTCATGACGATGATCGCGATGCGTTCGCCCGTCGCGGCGCGTAGCGCGCTCACCGTGGCGACGCCCGTGGAGTCCGGCAGGTTCAGGTCCGCGATGATGGCGTCGAACCGTCCGCCTGCGAGCGCGGCGTGCGCATCGCTTAGGCTGGCGACTCGCACGACCACGAATTTGGAGCGCACCGCCGCTTCGAGGGCTTCGCGTGCGATGCGCGCGTCCCAGTCGGTGTCCTCGACGAGGAGAACACGGTAAGTGTGGACATCCATCAGATCGACCTCGGGGGAAGCACGTTGCGCAGGAACCAGAACTCTTCGACCGCACGCACTATGGGGATGTACTCGTCTGGGTCGATTGGCTTGTTCAAGTACGCGTTCGCGTGGAGGTCGTATGCCTTCACCACGTCCGAGTCGGCTTTGGACGTGGTGAGCACGATGATGGGGATGTGGTGGAGCTTGGGGTCCGCCTTGACTTCGGCGAGGACCTCACGTCCGTCCTTCCGGGGGAGATTCAAGTCCAGGAGGATGAGGTCTGGTGGCGGCCCGTCGGAGTGGAGCTGCTCCATCGCCTCGACGCCGTCACGCGCTATGGTCATGTTGACTGGAACGCGGCTCTGTGCGAACGCCTCACTGCACACGCGCGCGTCCCACTCGCTGTCTTCGATGTACAGGATGTTGATCTTGCTTGGGGGCTGTGTCATGGCATCAGCTCCGTGATGGCGGGGACCGTGAAGTGGAAGGTCGAGCCCTCACCCGGCGCGGACTCGACCCAGATGCGGCCGCCGTGGCGCTCGACGATCTTCTTCGCGATCGCAAGGCCGATGCCGGTGCCTGGGTAATCGTCGCGCTGGTGAAGGCGCTGGAAGATGACGAAGATGCGCTCATGATACTGGGGCGCGATGCCGATGCCGTTGTCCTTCACGTCGAAGCGCCAGAACGCGCCTTCCCGCGTGACGCCGACGTGCACGACTGGCGGGCGCTCGCCGTGGAACTTGATGGCGTTCCCCAAGAGGTTCTGGAGGAGTTGGGCGAGTTGCGACTCGTCCGCGAGGACCATGGGGAGCGGGTCGTGCGTGATGGTCGCGTGCGCATCCGTGATGGCGCCTTGGAGCGTTGCGAGCGTGTGCACGAGGACGGACTCGGCGCTCGCGGGCTTCGGGGTCGCTCCCTTGGTGCCGACGCGCGAGTACGATAACAGGTCCTCGATGAGGTGCTGCATGCGCGCCGTGCCTTCGAGTGCGAAGCGGACGTACTCCGTTCCTTCGGTGTCGAGCTGGTCCTTGTTGCGTCGCGCCAGGCGTGAGACGGATCCGGAGACGGTGCGCAGCGGCTCCTGCAAGTCGTGCGAGGCGATGTACGCGAACTGTTGCAGCTCAGTGTTCGAACGCGTCAGTTCGGCCGCCTTCGCCACGATCTCTTCCTCCGCCTTGCGGCGCTTCACTATCTCGCCCTCGAGGCTCACGTTGGCGACTTGGGTGCGGTCCTTCTCGTCGCCGAGGTCATCCAGGATGTTGAGGACGGCCTTCTGCACCTCGGCTTGCCACTCGCGTTCTCCGCCCAGGTCATCAAGGATGTTGAGCGAGGCACGCTGGGTCTGTGCGGCGCGACGTCGCTCGATGTCGAGGTCCTCAAGGATGTTCAGCGTCGCGCGTTGCATCTCCTCCATCTCGCGGACGCGCTCACGGAGGCTCGTGTCGGCTACGCTCAGGCAGCATCCCCCTCCCCGTACTTGCGGCGGAGCTCCGCTAGCTCGCGCTTCAGCTCGATCATCTTGAGCTCGCGGCCCACAGTGAGGCGCTGGAAGCGCTCCAACTCGGCCAGGCGGTCCAGCTCACGCGTGCGTTGCTCCTGCACTTCGGCTTCGGCGCGCTTCTGCGCCGTCACGTCACGCGCGGCGGCGAAGACGCCCAGCACGTTGCCGCGGACGTCCTTATAGACGGACGCGTTGTACAGGACGTCCGTGAGTTTGCCGCCCTTGTGGCGGATGGTCAGGGGGTAGTCGCTGACGAATCCCTTCGCGAACACTTGCTTGTATCCTTCGCGCGCCTTCTCTGGCTCCGTGAAGTAGTCCGAGAAGTCGGACCCGATGAGCCGGTCGCGCGGGACTCCCGTGACCCTCGCGGTCGCCTCGTTCACGTCCGTGACCTTGCCGTCGGGGCTGATGGTGACGAGCGGATCGAGCGAGGACTCGATGAGTGACCGCGCGTACTGCGACGCTTCTTGGCCGATGCGTCGGATGGTGGACTCGCGCTGGAAGATCAGCACGTCCGTCATCAGCGTGAGGTCGAAGAAGGCGACCTTCTTGAGCGCCATGAACGCGTGGAACCCCGCGATCGGGTCG
>JBAZZN010000191.1:0-5796 GCA_041658815.1 Thermoplasmatota archaeon | reverse complement strand
CGCACATCCACCAACGAGAGGACCAAGGCACGCATCTGGTCAACACTGATGAGTTGCCGCGCGTTCACTTCGCTCTTGCCCGCTTCGCGCTTGAGCGCCTTCAGATACCGACGCCGAAACGTCGGCACCGGGTTCGCACGGACCTTCCCCTCGCCTTCGAGATAGACAAAAAGGCTACCGATCGCGACGTACTGCTTCATCAGCGTCGTCGCCTGCATCTTTTCGTGACGAAGGTGCGCCATGTACGCCTTGAGCGTCTCTTGGCTGACAGTCTCGATGTCTGTCTCGCCAACGAAGAGGAGGAAGCGGCGAACTTTGCCGCAGTACTGCTGAATAGTCACGCGATCGAGCGCCTGAGCCGCGAGGTCTTCCCCGAAATCGCGGAGAAGCCTCGCCGCGGTCGGGGTGAGTTCACTTGCCACTCCACACCCACCCCTTCGAGCTGCGCTTGATCCATCCGTGAAGCTCCATGCCCTCCAACGACTTGTGCAACGCCTTGGCTTCAGCCTCGTTCTTGCCGGTGATCCTCAGCGCCTTGCGCACTTCTCCAGCTTCGAGCACACGGTTCTTCCCGTCCTTGCCGCGAGCCTGGCTGAACAAGCGCACGAGCCGCGAGTCCATCTTGGGCATCCCCTGAGCGTCCACGACGGCCTCCGCGCGGTACTGCGCGATCTCGTGCTCCAAGCTCTCCTTCAGAAGTGTCAGCTCCTCGTTCCGCGCGCGCTGTTCGCCCAACTCGGCGCGCACGTCCTCAAGCTCCTTGAGAAGCTCCTGCGAAGACGCCGCTTCAGACGTGGCCGGTGGCGCCAACGCCGTCTCGACGAGCTCGAAGACCATCTCGCTGACCTTCTGCCGACGCTTCACCGCGACCTCGCCCCACCGCTCCTTCGCCTCGAAGGTGGGCAGGTAGACGTCGATGCGTCGCTGCTTACTGGTCTCCGTCTTCCCCAAATCAGGGGGCCCGCGCTTGCCCATGCACCCTCACTCATCGCCTGAGGTCTTAAACATTCACGGGCGAATCATGCCGCGTCCCGCAGGACGCGTCGGAATCCACAGGCCGAGGGCTATTGCTGTTACCCCTCGGCCTGTGGAGAGGACGTGTCGAGACACGTCGGAACTTTCTCATCCCAGTTCTGGCCATGCCCCGCTCATGCGCCTTGCTGAGCCGCTCCGTGGCAGTGGCCCGCCCATCGTGCTCCTGCACGGCGTGCTGCGCTCGACCGCGGCGTGGCGCGGCGTCGCACAGCGGCTACACGCTGCTGGCAGGACGGTCATCCTCGCCGAGGATGAGGACCACGCGCGAGCGCCCAACGATGCGGCGGCTGACCTCATCGCGCTCATGGGTGAGGGCGCACACCTCGTGGGGCACAGCCGCGGCGGCACGGTCGCCTCGTGGGTCGCCGCCGAGCGCCCCGAGCTTGCGCGCAGCCTCGTCCTCATCGCGTCCCCACCCGACGTGAGCGAGACATTCCGCGCCCACTTCCGCGCCCTCCGGAAGAAAGCAGACTCCGCCGAGGACGAACGGACCTTCGACGCGCTATCGAGACTGCCCGAAGACGCGTGGCCTGGGCTGGCGCTTCGCCGCTACCAGGGGCGCGCCCTCGTGATCGAGGCCGAGGACGACCCGCTCTACTCTCCCAGGCACACGCTGTTCTGGCGCACGTACTTGCCTTACGCCGATTTCGAGCGCGTGCCTGGCGGCCACGAGTTCTTCACGGAATCGGCCGAGCAGGAAGCGTGGCTTGCGGAACGGCTGCTGCGGCACGTGCGGGACGCTGAACTGCCCGATCAGCGTGGGCACGACCGTAGCACGCTTTAACCCACGAGCAAGCGCTCCCCCCGCGTGGACCACCAGACATTCTACAAGGCGCGCCCTGAGGACTCCCGCAAGGGCGACTTCGGCCGCGTCGTCATCGCTGGCGGGAGCGAGCGTTACGCTGGCGCGCCCGCGTTCAACGCGCTCGCGGCGCTGCGAGCGGGCGCGGACCTCGCCATCGTCGTCGCACCGCGGCGTGCTGCCGACCTCGTCGCGGGGTACGCGCCCGACCTGATCACGGTGCCTTGCGACGCGCCCTTCCCCGAGCCCCGCGTCGTGGTGGATATCGCGAAGGACGCGCTCATCGTCGGCGGCGGGATCCAGCGCTCGGCGCTGGCCCACGAGGCGATCCGCGCGATCGTGCGCGAGTGCGACAAGCCCATGGTACTGGACGCGGAAGCGCTCCACGCCATCGCTGGCAAGCCTGAGATGCTGCGCGGCAAGACCGCGCTCCTCACTCCCCATGCGGGCGAGTTCGAGGTCCTCGCGGGCAAGGCGTGGCCAAGCGACGAGCCATCGCGCCGCGCGGCCGCGCGTGCGCTGGCTGAACGATATCATGCGACCGTCGTGGTGAAGGGGCGCTTCGAGGTCGTGAGCGACGGCGCTCGTGAGCACGTGGACGTGGAGGGGTCGTCCTTCCTCACGAAGGGCGGGTACGGCGACCTCACTGCCGGGGTCGCTGGCGCGATGCTCGCGCGCGGGCACTCGTCCTTCGACGCGTCGGTGCTCGCGACGTGGCTGGTGGGGCGCGCTGGCAAGCTCGCTGCTGATGCGCTTGGCGAGAGCACGCTCGCGAGCGATGCGCTCGCGCGCTTTTCTGAGGCGCTGTGTTCCAAGGAATGAGGGGGACCTGGTCACCAGACCATGAGCAGCTCACCCTCGCGGATCTCACGCGTGCCCCAGCGCGCGGTCCACAAGCGCGAACATCACGTCGCCCAGCGTGAACGCCGCAAGGAAACCCAGGAGCATGGGCACGAGGAAGGGGATCTTGGGCGAGACCCAGACTCGCTCGTTGCCCAGCGCCTGGATGCGCTCGATGGCCTCGTCCGCTTCGCTCGCGCTCATGCGTGACGCGAAGAGCCTCGTGCTTCGTTTGCCTTCGGCGTCAACGACTTCCATGGGCCACGCGTGCCCTGCGCCCGCTTGCCGCGCTTCGCGCTTGAGACCAAGGAAAGCGTGAGGGAAGCGCACGTCGCCGTGCGCCACGTTCCAAACGAGCATCCCCAGCGGGATCACCAGGAAGAACAGGAGCGTGTTGCCAAGCACGGTGAAGGCGCTGGGGAGCACGCTGGCGAAGCGCGGGACGCCATCTGCGAGCGTGATGGGGAACGGGAGCAGCACGGCGAGCGCCATGAGCGCCTTCGCGTCCGCACCGCCGGCGATAAGCCCAAAGTACCAGAACGCGTAGATGACGCCGGCGAAGATCGGGATCGCGGCGAGGTACGGCCACACGGTGGTCAAGCTCTCGGGCGAGGAGCGAGCGGCGTAGAACGCGAGGGCAGCGCCGCCAAGGCCCAGCACGGCCGCCGCGATGTCTCCCCACGAGGACTCCGTGGCGAGGAGGAGCAGCACTGGGAGCGCGAGGAGGTAGGGCCACCGCGCGGCCCACGGCGCGCTGTCCACGACCGCTTCGATCAGGATCAGCATTGCGCCCGCGCTGGCCATGACGAGCCAGAGCGCGTTGGGCGCGCGTCGCCAGAACCAGTCCGTCGTCGCGCCGAAGGCCAACAAGGTGGCCCCCACAAGGAGGCGGAGGAGATCCAATAGAACGAGGCTGGCCACGGAGTCGAAGACCGGTCCGTGGCGCTTAACGGGTGCGGATCGGATTCATTGATCGCCGAGCCTGCGATCGAGGTCGAACGAGGGGCCTTGCCCCGGCCCATGCATGGGACCAGCGTTCGAAATGGACGACTCGATGCGGACTATCTTACCGTCCACCAGCATGAACTTCGCTTCGGAGTGCCCTTCCAGCTCGATCGAGGGCATCTTCTTTCCCTTCTTCATTCCGTGGTACCCCGTTGTTCAGAGGCTGTTCCTACTTCAAACCGGTTTCGGCTACGTTATCGGAATTGCTGCAACCGGTTGGTTGCACGAGACGAAATGGGGGGGTCCTCGTTCCTGCTCCGGGCCCTAATGGGGGATATGACCACCCTGCCAAGCGGCCAGGCGCACGGGTTCACGTCCCGCTACACTGCGCGGCCCGGTGGGGCCGGAGGGGGCTACTGGTCGGAAGGGTCAGACGGGGTGGATCGGTTTCGCGTTGGGGTCTCAGCACTCAGAGTACCCACAGCTTTGGCACTTGATGCACCCCTCTTGGAGGGTCAGCATCGTGCCGCAGTCGGGGCACTCGGGGTTGTCGCCGCGGGCAACGATGAGGGCCGCGCTTGTCTCATCGTCCGAGATGAAGTCCTTCTCGACCTCGCTGTCCGTCTCGATCTTCGTGGGTGATGCCGAAGGACGCTTCATCGATGGCGTGACGCTGTCAAGGCGCGCTTGGATGCTCTTGTTGAGGTCGCCGTTGACTTGCCGCTTGAGCGCTTTCGCGAGACCATCAGGCACCGAGTAAACCTTCTCGCGGTGGTCATAGGCGATCTTGGGGCTGCGGATGCCGTCAAGTTGCTTGATGATATCATCCACGGCCACACCGCTGCGCAGGCACAGCGATGCGAGCCGAGCGACGGCTTCCGTGAAGGAGGCCGTGTAGCCGCCGCCGCGCCCGATCTGCGCGAAGACCTCGAAGAGCCCGTGCTCGTCCTCGTTGATGGTCACGTAGAGCGAGCCGTAGCCCGTCTCGATCTTCTGGGTGGTGCCGCTCACGACGTCGGGGCGCGCTCGTGGCTTCACGATGGCAAGGCCCGCGGGCGCGGCGCCCTGGATCTCCTTGCCGATGGTGGTGCGGTCGTCCGCGATGGCGAGCGTGGCTTGTTGCTGCTTGCCTTCCAGTTTCTCGCTCTTCCCGAGGTTGAGGACCTGGTCCTGGCGCGAGCCGTCGCGGTACACCGTGACGCCCTTGCAGCCGGTCTCGAAGGCGAGGAGGTAGGCTTTCTTGACGTCGGCCTCGGTCGAACCCTTGGGCATGTTGATGGTCTTGGAGACGGCGGCGTCCACGCTCTCCTGGAACGCGGCTTGCATCCGGACGTGCCACTCGGGGCTCACGTCCATCGCGGTCGCGAAGACCTTCTGCCAGTTTGTTGGAACACGGTTCAGTCCGCGGGCCGACCCGTTGTTCTTGAGGACGTCGTCCATCAGCCCATCGTAGTGGAAGCCCTCGCGGCGCGCCACGGTCTCGAAGTAATCCAGCACGTAGGGGAGGTGCGTGCCGTCCATGACGTTCTTGTACCAGATGAGGGAGAACTCGGGCTCGCAGCCGCCGCTCGTGTCCGCGATCATCGAGATGGTGCCCGTTGGCGCGATCGTCGTGACGTAGGAGTTGCGACGCGGCGTGAGGCCCGCCTTCTGGTGGCGGGAGCCTTGCCAGTAACCGTAGGGGCCGCGCTCCTTCGCGAGTTCCTCGCTGGCTTTCACTCCCTCGTCTTGGATGAAGCGCATGACCTGCCGCGCCATGTCCAAGCCCTCTTCGCTATCATACGGGACTTGGAGCTTGAACAACATCCGCGAGAATCCCATGATGCCAAGGCCGATGCGGCGCGTGCCTTGTGACATCTCCTGGATCTGCTGGAGCGGGTAGTTGTTCATGTCGATGACGTTGTCGAGCAAGCGCACGGACTCGACGATGCTCTCGCGGAGCGTGCCCCAGTCCATCTCATACTTGCCAGGCTCGACTTCCGTCATGTGGTTGTCGAGCACGAGGCTGCCGAGGTTGCAGCTATCGTACGGCATGAGGTCCTGCTCGCCGCAGGGGTTGGTGGCTTCGATGGCCGCGATGTGGGGAACGGGATTCGTGGCGTTGGCGCGGTCGATGAAGAACAGGCCAGGTTCGCCCGAGAGCCACGCGTTGTGCGCGATCTTGTCCATGACCT
>JBAZZN010000190.1:0-5799 GCA_041658815.1 Thermoplasmatota archaeon | reverse complement strand
TGGCGAGACAGTTCTGAGGGACGTGAGTTTCGAGATCCCCCGCGGCGGCATGGTCGCGCTCGTTGGCGCATCGGGCTCGGGCAAGAGCACGAGCGTACAGCTTGTCGCGCGCCTCGCCGACCCCACGCTTGGCAGCATCCGCGTTGACGGCGTGGACCTCCGCGACCTGCGCGTCACGACGTGGCGGCGCCGACTCGCCGTCGTGAGCCAGGACACGTTCCTCTTCAACACGAGCGTCCGAGAGAACATCCGCTTCGGCCGCCTCGACGCGACGGACCAGGACATCGAGGAAGCCGCGAAGCTCGCGGAAGCGCACGAGTTCATCTCGAACCTCGAACAAGGGTACGACACCCCCGTGGGCGACCGTGGTGTGCGCCTCTCGGGCGGCCAAGCACAGCGGCTCGCCATCGCGCGCGCACTCCTCGCCGACCCCGAACTCCTCATCCTTGACGAAGCGACCAGTGCGCTCGACACGGCGACCGAGCGCTCCGTGCAGCGGGCCATCGAGCGCGCGAGCCGCGACCGCACCGTCCTCGCGATCGCGCACCGCCTCTCGACGGTCCGCCACGCCGACGAGATCATCGTCCTCGAGAAGGGCGTCATCGTCGAGCGCGGCACGCACGCTGACCTCATGGCGCGCCGCGGCCAGTACTTCTCCTACGTGCAGATGCAGGACCTCACCGACGAGGCCACCGCACCCGAAACGAGCGCCGCACTACCGGCCACCCCGCAGCCAGCGCGCTTCGTGCGCCTCGTCTTCGGGGCGGACGGCAAGAGCGCGTTCGTCGTGGACGCACGCGGGCACGCCCACACCGTGCACGTGTTCGCGAACGGCAGCGCGCCAAACGGCGACTCCGCACTCGTGGAGCCAGGTGCGCACGAGGCGCGCATCGTGATCGAGAAGCGCGAGTACGACGGCATCCCCATCTATCAGTTGGGCGCCAACGGCAAAGAGATCCGCAGCCGCGTCGTGCAAGTCAGGTGAACGTGGCCTCGATGAGCGCGAGCGCCCTCGTCACGTCCGGCGGGCGCTCCGATGGGCACTCCGCGCACAACCGTTCGACGAGCGAGCGCTCCGCCAGCGTAAGCCCCTCGACCACGTCCGCAAGCGCGGGCGAGCTGCGGAACATGCGCCCGGTCCGCACGAACGCCACCATCCGCCCAAGCCCCCAGACGTCGCTTCGCGCGTCGGCGCGACGCTCGTTCTCCATCTCTGGCGGCGTGAAGCCACGCGTGCCGCGCGAGCCGCGCAGCTTCACGACCCCGGCTGGACCAACCGTCTCCGCGTTCCCGACATCCACGAGGCGAACACGCTCGCCGTCATCGTAGAGGTTCCCGGGCTTGTGGTCCAGCAGGAGCATGCTCCGCGCGTGGAAGTGAGCGAGCGCCGCGCCGACGTCACGCGCGACCCGGAGGGTGGTCGGCGCGTCCGCAGGAGCCGCGTCGTACGCGGCGGTGAGGCTGCGTCCGGGGGCCAGCGAGCGCGCGAGGTGCGCGCGGTCCTGCTCGCGGAAGGACGAGACGAAGCGAACGACGCAAGGGTGATCGAGCGCGCGGAGGTTCGCTTCTTCCTGCGCCAACGCGGCTTCCGCGAGACGGATGTCGTGGATGAAGCCCCACGCGCGCTTCACGACGACGTGTCCGAGCGACTCGCGATCCAAAGCGCGGTACGCGATGCCGACACCGCCGCGCCCCAACTCCTCGACCACTTCGAAGCGCTCCGCAAGGAGCACGGGCGCGGGGACCTGGATGTCAAGATAGCCGACACTCGCGAGAGAATGGAGGAGTCGCCGGAGTGATGCCTCACGCTGGGCGCCCACGCGGTCAAGGAGCGCAGGCACCCCTTCTCCACCCTCGAGCCCCCGGAAGACGTCCCGCGTCCACGGCACGAGGCGCGCCCACGAGTCGCGCTTGGGATCATGCAGCTCTACGAGCCCCCCAGGCGCGTCACGCCACCGGAGGGGCCGCCGCAGGACCAGTGGGAACGATTCATGGACGGATGGCATGAGGCGTCACGTCCTCCTCTGATAGGATGGCGTCGATCTGGGCAAGGACCTGCGTGATGTCCCCGATGCGCGCCGCTGGGTCCTCCGCAGCCATGCGCCTCATGATATCCGCTTCACGAACGTCCACGCCGTTGGACATCATGAGCGTGGCTAGTTCTTGCGACGACTGCTTCTTTCGGGGGCGCGTGCCAAGCGCAAGGAACGCCATGAGCCGCCCCAATCCGAAGACATCCGCCTTCTTCGAGAGCGTGAGGTCGGTGATGACCTCAGGCGCCGTGTAACCGGGGCTCCCCACGGGGCGCTTCACGAGGACGCTGCCCGTGGGGCCGACGGGGCGGCACAGTCCAAGGTCGATGAGCCGCGTGCACCCATCGAGTTCTGAGTACAGGAAATTCTCGCCCTTCACGTCCAAGTAGAGCATGCCGGCATCGTGGATGTGGTGGATCGCTTCGCAAGCGTCACGGACGATCCTCAAGCGTGCGGGCGTCGCCATCTTCTTGGTCGCGTGCCGGAAAGAAAGCAGGGGCTTGCCGTCCGCGAACTCCCGGACCATGTGAAGGATGCCATCGATCTCGAACGTGTGCACGAGCCGCGGGATGAGATGATGGTCAAGCAGAGAGAGAGCTGTGGCTTCGCGACGATTCAGGAGGTCAGCGCTCTCGATCTGCGTGGACCACCCCCACGCGTGCTTCAGGACCACGAGGGCCCCGTCACGCTCATTGTCGCGGCAGAGGTACACGAGCCCCATCCCGCCACGCCCCAGTAGCTTCACTCGCTCGAAGCGGTCGCCGAAGACCGCGGGCGGTTCCTCAAAAGGGATCTCCACGACCCCAGCGAGGTGAAGTTCAAGAAGATAGCTCCGCAGGAGGCGGTACACGAGCTTGGGGCGCCCGGGACGCCACAAGGGGTGCACGCGCTCGGCGATCTCTTCGAGTGGGACGCCATCCTCAAGGAGGCGGTGCGCCTCGGCGACCATCGCGTGCACGCGGCGCGTTGGCAAGCCCTCGATGTGAAGGTCGAAGGCGCCATCCTCGCGCGCCTCGATCCTGGCAGGCTTCAGGACGCGCGGTTGGGGGCGGAAGTCGCGCGTCTTGGGGATACCAGCACGGATCTGGCGGCGCGTCGGGAGTCCGTCGAAAGCGCTCAGGTCGCGCACGAGACGCCCCCAGTAAGGAGCGCAGGAACGGTCCCCTGCGCACACGCTTTGCGTTCACGGCCCACGGCGCGCGCTTCCTTGAGCACGCGGTGTGCATTCCCCCCGATCGTCGTCGGCGGGAGGGCATGCACGATGCGCCCATTCTCCACGAGGAACGCGTACGGGACGACGACGCTGAAGTCGCCCGTCGCCGCGTTGTGCGTGAAGGAACCAAGCAGCACGTCGTTCACGATGATGGCGCGCGTGGCCGACCCGATGAGGTCGCCTATCGTGCTATCACCAGGCGCCATAGCGAAGTTGATCGATCCGGGATCCACGCTGCCTGACGCAGTCAAGCGGATACCGTTTCCAGTGGGCGGCACGCCCGCGCGCGCAGCGCTCCGAGCATCATGCAGCAAGCCGACGAAGCGGCCTGCGTCAACGAGGCGGGTCGTGCGCGTGGGCACGCCTTCGTCGTCCACGTTGCGGCGACGTACGCCCGCGGGCCCCCGCGGCTCGTCCATCAGGGTGATGCACGGGGCGTAGATGCTGTCGCCAAGCTCCCCCGTGATGGAACCCGCTCTCGTGGTCGTTTCGCGCGCGTGGAACGCTTTGCTAATCATGCTGACGATCTGGCTTGTCGGCCCCGGAAAGAACACTGCTTCTTGGACCGCGTGACCGCGAAGCGGTACCGCTTCGAGCGCGGATCCCACGCGCTCGATGAGGTCATGTGCGAACGCGGCCGCCTCGATCTCCGTCTCGATGGGCACGCCAGTCATCGCCCCCTCGCGCCCCGAACGGTGCGTCGTCCCACGCGAGCAACGCACCTCAAGGTCGGAGCGCTCCCACGCGCCCTCGTCGTGCGCCGCGAGGCCCGTAGAGTTCGCGACCGCAAGGCGGAACGAGTGCGAGGCGACCTTCGCGTCCACGTACGTGACGCGCGGATCGGAAAGGGCGGTCGAGACGATTTCCTCAACGAATGCAGTGGGTCCCTCCACGCGCTCCGCGGCGAGGCGCGGGTCGATCCGCACGCGAGGAAGAAGATCGGGTGTCGGCGACGGGAACGAGAGGACGTCGCTCTTGCCCGAGAGATCACCCACGCTTCTGAGCGCTTCCACGATCGCCCGCTCGATGCCGGCTGGTGTGGACGCTCCAGACAGGCCGGTGCGACCGGACGACACGAGGCGCACGCCGATCACGAGGCGCTCGTTCTCGGTGGGGAGCGCGTTGCGGCCGGAAGCCGCGACGGTCGTCGTGCGGTCCTCGCTCGCGTACACTTCGGCGCCCTCCGCTCCCATGGCGAGCGCTTTCTTCACGCCTCCCTCCACCAACGCGACCAGCTCTTCCGTGGTACGCATCAGACGCCTCCCACGAGCGCGTCGCGCACGAGGACGTGGGGACCACCGACGCCCACGTGCATGAATGACTGGTCGCGCTTGCCGCACCCGCCGAACACGTTCGTTGACACGCGGAAGTCATCCGCGACCATCTCCACGTTCTTGAGGAACTCGAAGATGTCGCCGTGGATCGCGGCAGTCCGGACCGGCTGGGCGAGCTTGCCGCCCTTCACGAAGAAGCCGCGAATGGAAGTGAACATGAAGGAGCCGTCGCTATGTGGAGCTCCGCCGCGCGCGCCCAAGAGGTAAAGGCCGTCCCCCACGGCTTCGAGTGCCTCCTCCACAGTCGCGTCGCCAGGCTCGAAGAAGGTGTTCCTCATGCGGACGATAACGGGGAAACGCGCATCGAGCGCGCGGCCGTTCCCGCCGGCAGTGTGCCCCTCGGCAAGCGCGCTCTCGCGCGTGTGCATCCAGGCTGATAGCACTCCGTCGCGGAGCATCGTCACCTTCTGACCCGCCACGCCTTGGTCATCGTAGGGGACCGCGACGCCTTCGCGCGCTTCGCCCGGCGAGATGGGCGCGTCACTTATGGTCACCCCTGGGGCTGCTATCGTTTCCCCCAAACGGCCGCGAAGCGTGCTCCAGCCGGATGAAACGAGGTCGAACTCGGTGAGGTGGCCGAACGACTCGTGCGCAAGCGTGCCCGCGAGTTCGTTGTCGCAAAGCACGCGGTAGCGGCCCGAAGCGAGCGGAATGGCGTCAAGCGACTCCCGCGCTTCCAGAACCGCGCGCTGCCCAAGCGCGCTCATCGCGTCATGTGCAGCATAGTCCTCGAGTCCCCGCTCGCCGGCCAAGCGCACGGCGGCGGTCCCCAACCGGCCAGCGCGCGTGACCTTCGCGAGGACGCGTACGGTGGACACGAGGGAAGCGATGTCGATGCGGGACCCGACAGAGGAAACGACGAAGGTCCGCGCCGAGCGCACGCCCAGAGCGGCCTCGGCGACGACCTCCGGGTCCACGGCGCGGGCGCCAGCTGCACCCTCACGAAGCAGCTCTAGGACCCGCTCGTTGGCCGCCTCAGCCGGGTCGATGCGGACCGTGGGACGATACCGCACGTGACGCGCTTGGCCGAGGTCGGAAGGGACGCGTGCAAAGAGCGCTCGCCCCGCGTGCTTGGCGAGGCGCACGCCACGCGCGATCTGCTCACGAAGCTGTGCTCGCGTGGGCGAAGCCGCATGGACGTGCGCAACACCGCCCCCCGCGTAGATGGTGACGCCGACGCCCGTGGATCGCAGCGTGCGCGCGGCGACCAAGACTTCGC
>JBAZZN010000189.1:0-5805 GCA_041658815.1 Thermoplasmatota archaeon | reverse complement strand
AGGCGCAGCGCGCCTCGCGGTCATCCAAAGTGTCGCTCAGACCGCGAAGCTACGCGAGACGTCGTTCTTCGAATTCGCCGGCGCGGCCATCGGCCACGAGAGACTGCCAGGAACGTGACCAGTTACCGAGCGCGGCAGCCACGAGGATCATGCCCCGCACGTAGCCTGCGGCCTCCGGCTGGTGAGCGCGCAGCGCGTGCCACGCGGTTTCCCACGCCTCGTGCGCGTGCCAGAAGCGGCGAGCGTTGAATTCGACGGCTCCACCGCGGAGCAGGCGCGGCACTTCGGCCAACGGCGCGGGGTCCTTGCGCGGATCGAGACCATTGGCCACGCGACCCGGTTCACCCGCGCCTCGGAAATGTCTTTCGAGAAGCGGCCAGTGGGCACGCCACCTGATGGCGATCACCCGCGCCGCAGCATCGTCACTCCAACGACCGCCCCGATCAGGCCTATGGTGCCGCCTGCCACGAAGGCGCCGCCGCCCCAGCGCGCGAGGAGCGCACCGCCCGCCAAGGCGCCCACGGCCCAACCGGCGTTCCATGCCGCGCTCGTCCACCCTTGCGCTACGCCGCGCCGGCTGGCTGGCACGCGGCTCATCATGAGCGCGTTGATGAGGGGCGAGAAGCCGTTCGCGAGGAACGTTCGCGCGACGTAGGTCGCACCAAGCGCGACAGCAGCGAGGGGAAGAAGGAAGGGAAGCGTCGCGAGGGCGGCGAGCGCTTGGCCGCCGAGGAGGAGCTTGGTCATGGGGAAGCGTCTGCCGAGGGCGCCGGAGACAAGGAATGCGCCTGCGCTGGCGACCGTGCCCGCTGCGAGCAGGTAGCCCCACGATTCGGGGCTGAACGAGAGCCATTCGAGGAAGTACTGGGCGAAGTAGGGGGTCGTAAGACCGAAGGACACTCCGACTAGCACGTAGAGGAACGACACCGCGAGCACCGGGCTCTTGGCAGCCGGTCTTGCTGGGACATCATCGGCGGCGAGGCGCGCTTGCGTCGGGAGCGCGAGGCTCAGCAGCATCCCTCCGACGCCGGCGAGTCCGAAGAGAACGCAACACACGACGAGCCCGATCGCTGGCGTTGGCGCGAGATGGAACACGAGGGCACCCACGAAGGGACCCGATGCTGAGCCAAGGATCGCGACCGCGCCCGCTCGGCCGTACGCGCTCGACATTTCGCTTGCGGCAAGGAGGTCCGCCACGTACGAGTTGAACGAAACGATGAGGAGCGCGAGTCCTGTGCCTGAGAGGATGCTCGCGATGATCTCGCCGCGTGGAGCGCTCGCGTCCAAGAGGACGGGCACGTAGGCCAGAGCGAGCAACGCGAGCCCTGCGCGCATGACGCGCCGGCGCGGGTACCTGTCAGCGAGTTGGCCGGCAGGAACGACCGCGAGCATCGTCGCGAGCGCGCTCCCGGCGAACACGAGTGGCCCCCACGTTTGGGCGCCGTGCTGCGCGAGCGCGATCGGCGCGACGAAGAACAAGTACGTGTTCTGGGCCGTGATACCAAGCACGTACGCGATCGTGGCGACGATGAGCGTCGCGCGCGGCGTGCGGAGCATCTGAGGGGCGAGCATGCATCACGCGTTTCAGGATTGCGTGCGTTGGACGCGAACTTCACAAAGCGTCAAGTGGCGCAACATGCCTCACCGTGCGAGTGATCACCTTCCTTCTCGCCGAGGCCGAGCTCGAACTCATGCCGCCCGAGCTCCAGCGCGCGCCCGGCGTCGTCGCGCGCGCGAAGAAACGGCGCCGCCCTGCGGAACAACTCCTGCTGGACCAAGCGCTCGATCACAAGGCCATGAAGGACTTGCCTGATGGTGACAGGCGCGGGAGGCCGGACATCGCGCACTTCTGGTTGATGCTCGTGCTGGACTCGCTTGCGACAAAACACGGTCAAGCACGGGCGCTCATCCACACTAGGCATGACGAGCTCATTCGCCCACGCGCGGACCTCCGCATCATGCGGAACCAAGTCAAGTTCGTAATCCTCATGGAGGACCTCCTGCGCCAAGGCCAAGTGCCACAGTCGAACCCATTGCTCACACTGGAGCGGGGGCGCGACCTCGCAAGCGTGCTCAAGGAGGAAGCGCGCGGCACGCGAATACTGATGGATGTGGGAGGCGAGCTGGGCCGCGCGGCCAGATTCACGGAGCTGGCGCGTTCAGCGCCAGATATCACCATCGTGACGGGCGGCTTCCCACGCGGCAGCTTCCGACAAGCCAAGCGCGAGGACTTCGAACACGTGATCCGTGTAGCGGACGAGGAGCTCACCGTGTGGAGCGCCCTGGCACCGGTCCTCGCAGGCGTGGAAGATGCAGTGCTTGACCACGCGAAGTGAGCCAGAGCTTGGAAAGAGATCGCCGCGTGAAGCCCCGAACGCGTTCGGGTGAGTGCTTACGAGACATGGAGGCCCTCTCCTGGCCATGACGTCTGGCGGCTACATCCACGCGGACCTCGTCTCGACAGACCCGAAGGCCACCCGCGCGTTCTACGAAACGGTCTTCGGCTGGAAGTTCCGGACGATCCCCTTCGCGGGCTACTCCCTGTGGGAAGCGACTGCTCCCCCCAATGGCGGCCTGCGCAAGCCCGAGCGTGATGAGCGGCCGGGAATGTTAGGGTACGTCGCCGTCGATTCGCTTGACGATGCCCGCCAGCGCATCCGTGATGCCGGAGGCACGATCCTGACGGAGGATCGAGGCGTGCCTGGATTCGGGCGCTTCTTCCTCTTCCAGGCGCCAGGCGGGATCGTCCAGGGAGCATTCGAGGAGAAGGCAGCCTGACCCCACCGAAACCGTTCTCCGTCGCGCAGGGGTTCGCCGGTCCGGCATGGACTACGAGCGCCTCTGCGACCACTACGATCGTCTGGAGGCGACCACCAAGCGCCTCGAGATGACCGACATCCTCGTGGAGCTGCTTGCGGAGGCCGGCCCAGACGTGCAAGAGGTCGTCTATCTCACGCGCGGCCAGCTCGCGGCCGACTTCGTGGGCCTCGAACTTGGCATCGCTGACAAGCTTATCATACGGGCGCTTGCGCAGGTAACGGGCACCTCCACTGGTGATATCACTAAGCTGTACCACGCAAAGGGCGACCTTGGCGACGCGGCGCAGGGCGTGCTTTCCTCAGGCAAAGGAGCTCGGCGGGCTCGGCAAACCACGCTCTTTGGGGAGGAAGAGCCCGCGCCCATCGCGAAGAGCGTGCAGGACGTGTTCGCACGCCTGCTCGAGCTGGCGCAGGCCTCTGGCGAGGGCTCGCAGGAACGGCGCCTCAACGGCCTCCAGGTACTTCTGCAGAACGCATCTCCCCGGGCCGCGCGTTACCTCGTGCGCACCGCTATGGGCAAGCTTCGCTTGGGCGTGGCGGACCTGACGTTCCTGGACGCGCTCGCGATCGCGTATGCGTCGAAGGAAGACCGACCCGAGATCGAGCGAGCGTACAACGTGTCCAGCGATATCGGCCTCGTGGCGCGCGTGCTCCGTCAGCATGGCCTCGAAGGCGTCGGGAAGATCCGCCTGAGCGTGGGCGTGCCAGTCCGCGCGATGCTCGCCGAGCGCTTGCCGTCGCTCGAAGAGATCATGGAGAAGCTGGGCGGCGAGGCGCAAGTCGAGCTGAAGTATGACGGGCTCCGGCTGCAAGCGCACGTTCCGGAGATGGGCCCCGTCCAGTTCTTCAGCCGTCGCCTCGAGAACGTCACGGCTCAGTTCCCCGACGTGGCGGAGGCCCTGCGTGCAGCATTCCGCGGCAAGGAGACCATCGTCGAGGGCGAGTGTGTCGCCATCGACCCACAGACTGGCGACATCAGGCCGTTCCAGGACGTCGCGCCGCGGCGCGGCCGCAAGGACGTCGCATCCATCATAGAGGAAGTGCCAGTCACGCTCTTCCTCTTCGATTGCATCCTGCTGGACGGCGAGGACGTCACTGGGAAGCCGCTGCCGGAGCGGCGCGCCTTGCTGGAGCGGTCATTCGTCATCCGTCAAGGCATCGAGTTCAGCCGCGCGGAGCGCGTCACGACGATCGAGAAGATGCAGTCGTTCTTCGACGAGAGCATCGCGATTGGCGCCGAGGGCATCATGGTCAAGTCGGTGAAGCCAGCCTCAGGCTATCAACCCGGATCACGAGGCTATCATTGGATCAAGTACAAGCGCGACTACCAAGCAGAGTTGACGGACTCCGTGGACCTCGTCGCGGTGGGCGCGCTCGTTGGCAGGGGCCGCCGGGCGGGCCTGTATGGCGCACTCCTCATGGCCGCCTACAACCCAGACGAGGACGTATTCGAGACCGTCTGCAAGCTGGGCACGGGCTTCGATGACGCTGCGCTGCAAGCCGCCAAGGAAGCGCTGGCGCCCACCGTTCGTGAGGGCGGAGCGCACCCCCGCGTCCGCGCGAAGATGGCGGCAGACGTCTGGTTCGACCCCACCAAGGTGGCAGAGGTCGTGGGCGCGGAACTCACGCTCAGCCCCATCCATACGGCCGCATGGGGGGCACTCAAGCCCGAGGCTGGTCTGGCGCTCCGTTTCCCTCGCTTCAAGCGGTGGCGGGACGACAAGAAGCCCGAGGAGGCGACCAACCTCGACGAACTCGTGACCATGTTCAAGCAGCAAGGCAAGCGGCGGCTGCCGACGAAGGAGCAGTGAGAACATCATGGCCGCTTCCTCGTCACAATGACCCCGACAAGACCTACTGGTATATTCCTGCGGAGCACCCACGCATGAATGATGTGGGCCACGCTCTTGCATGTGAAGCACCCGGCGTGTGCGTGGTGCCACGAGGCCACGCTGGGGGACGCCAGCGTCACGGTCCACGTGCTCGCGCACTTCCCATCTGGGCATGCTCGGGTGTGGGAAGAGGCTGAGCTTGAGGGGCCAGGTTGGGCCGAGAAACTCGAACGCATACGCGCGCTCGCCTCAGTGAACAGTGTGGACGTGCTGGAATCGTCCGACACGCGCGCGCGGGTGCGCATGAACATCGACGAATGCCCCCTGCTGCATGCCGCCGCCGCATCTGGCGTGATGCCACGCTTCCCGTTCCAAGTCAACGACGGTGTGGACGAGTGGCTCGTCATCACGGAGAACGGGCAGGTCTCCTCGTTCGTGGAGGACCTCCGCAAGCGCGGCGCGTGGGTGGACGTCGTGTACTCGCGCGAGCACCACCCTCATGAGAGCCTGACGCCGCGCCAGCGCCAACTCATGGAGCACGCCATCCAGCAAGGCTACTACGAGGTGCCACGCCGCGTGACCCTCACGACCCTCGCCCAGCGTCTCCACGTCGCGAAGTCCACGCTCAGCGAGGCGCTCGCACGAGGCGAGAAACACGTGCTCGAGGACATGCAAGGCTGGCACACTAGTGCGGGGGCCCTATCGCCGAACGCGTTCGGGGACACAAAGAAACCTCTGGTCGGTCATGGCCCAACGTGGGAACATGACGGCCAACGTGCACTACGATGACCTTCACGATCGTTTCATCCGGGAGATCAACCAAGCGATCGACCTCCTGACGTTTGGGAACAACGAGGCGCCGCGTACGGGCGCCGAAGCGAAGCACAACCAACCGCGCTACCGAAACATCGTCGTCGCGTACGACGGGCGTCCAGGCTCCGAGCACGCGCTCGAGTGGGCCAAGGACATCGCGGCCGCGCACGGAGCCAAAGTGACCGTCGCCAGCGTCTTCGCGCGGCCAGGGCTGGCGGACGCCACGAGCATGGGCTTCGCCTGGTACCCGGAGTATGCCCAGACCTACGCGCTCCTCGAAAGCAACACGCGCAAGCTCGCGGATGACGCCGTCGAGGGTCTTCGTGAAGCCAACATCGAGG
>JBAZZN010000188.1:0-5808 GCA_041658815.1 Thermoplasmatota archaeon | reverse complement strand
GCGCGACCTCATCCTCGGGTTCAACGATGGACTCGTGAGCGTGTTCGCAGTGTGCGCAGGCGTCGCGGCCGCGTCTGGCCGCGCTGGCACCATCGCCATCGCGGGCATCGCGGCGGCCACGGCGGGAGCGCTCTCCATGGGCTTGGGCGAGTACTTGAGCACTAAGAGCCAGGCCGAGTACTACGCGGCCGAAGCGCGCTTGGAGCGCGAGCACATCCGCAAGTACCCGCACCTCGAACGCCAAGAAGTGTTCGAGATGCTCGCGAAGAAGGGCTATCCGCCCGCGCTCCTCGGCTCCATCGCGGACCACGTGATGTCCAACGAGGACCGGTTCGTGGATTTCATGATGCGCGAGGAGTTCGGCGTGGGGGACGAGAGCGAACGCTCACCCCTCGTCGCGATGGGCGTCGTGGTGCTCGCGTTCGTCGTTGGCGCGATCTTGCCTCTCATCCCTTTCCTCTTCGGTGCAGGCGGGCTCCAAGGGCTCCTCATTTCGGGGGGCCTTTCCGTCGCTGGCCTCTTCGCGGCTGGCGCGACCAAGGCCATCACGAGCGGGCTTCGCCCGTGGAAGAGCGGCTTCGAGATGCTCACGTTCGGCGTGGCCGCGGCGATCGTGACGTACGGCGTCGGGCTCCTCGTGAAGTTGTGGCTGGGCGTGGACGTTGCGCCGTGAGGAAAAGCGACCCCGTCTGAAGAACGATTAAATACTCGTCCCGACTTCGCTCGCTCCTCCCCTGAGGTGTCTCTATGTCCAAGGGAACAGCGTCCAAGGGCAAATTCCACAATCCTAACCACTCGCGTTGCCGCCGCTGTGGCCGCCACGCGTTCCACGTCCAGAAGAACCGCTGCGCAAGCTGCGGTTTCGGCGCCTCGGCCAAGATCCGCTCCTACAGCTGGGCTGCGATCAAGAAGTGACCTGCGACTTGCCCGCTCCCCGGGCGTCCCACCCCGAGACACCCCCGAACCCTTTTCTGTGATCCCCTCTTCCCCCCAGCGTGGCCAAGGGAAAGCGCCGGAAGGGCAGCCTTCACTCCGCGGGCAAGGTCCAGGAAGCGGACTTGCTCGAGCGCTCTCGCGCCCTGCGGGACGACCCCTCGCTCGCGATGCCGATCTGTGAGGGGCGCTGCGTCCTCTTCTCGCCCATGGCGAGCGCCCGGCGCGGCATCGCACGCGCGCACGCCGCGCGGGGCAACGAGAGCAAGCTACAGCGACTCGCCAGCAGCGGGAACCAACTCGCTCGCGCGTACGCCGGGACGCTCCTCCTCGCGCTTGGGGACAAGATCCCGTACGTCGCCGAGCTTCGCCTCGGCAGCGGCATCACAGCGCCGTACGTGACGCGCGGCAAGGCGCAGTCGTTCTTCGCGGCGGGGCTCCAGAACTACCATGACCGGCAGCTTCGGCTCCTCGCTGTCACGCCTTGGGTCAAGAAGCGCAGGCTCCACGTGTACAGCACAGACCGCGGCCTCGTGTGCACGGGCCGGCACGACAAGCCGCCGCGCGATTTCGTGGAAGAGGAGATGGGCGCACTCGACCTGAACGAGACAGAGCCAGGCCGCTTCACGTGCGGGCACCACGACAATGACGCGCTCGTCCTGCGCTGGAAGAGCGCTGGAGTCACGCTCGAACGGTGCGAGTCGTGCTTCGACGATGTGCCCACGCTGGCCTCGCTCCTTCGCCACATGGCCGCCCCGAAAGCACTTGCAGCCTTGGAGCCGGACGCCCGCCTCATCCCACTACGTGCTGCCGCCGGGGCGCCGATCGACGCGCCCGCGCACTTGGACGGGGCGACGCGCTCCCAGTACGCGGCGGGGCAGCTCACTGACGAGCAGCTCCTCGACGCCGCACGCGCGGGACGCTTCGCCGCGCTGCGCGCTCGCCGAACCGGCCTCCTCCTCGTGGCCGCGGACGCAAGCTACGGCAACGACGTCACCGCCTTCCTCGCTTCGCTCTTGCCCACGCCCGCAGAGGAGCGCGCGCTCCGGGCTGCGTTGGAGGGTCGCGATGCCCCGCTCGTGCTTGAGAAGGCAAGCACCGCCCGCGCGCTTGGCGAGTTGTGGGCTGACCACGCTCGCGACATGCTGATCGCTGCAGCAGGAGGGGACGTGGACGTCGTCTCGCGCTTGTTCCGCGAGAAGGCCACGCCCGAAGAGGCCAGCGACCTTGTGCGCCGCGCGGGTCGTGAGGGTTCGGAGCGTTCGGCGTTGGCGGCATTGCCCAGCTACGAGCGCCTCCCTCCCTTCGCCGCCACTGCTGACGCCATCGCGCGCGCCTTCCGCACGCTTGGGCAGGAGGCCGCCGTTCGCGCTGCGTTGGACCGCGCCTCAGCCGGCAAGGCGAAGGGCGTCGCGCTCGCGTTCCTCAACACGCTGAACGCGGCAAAAGGCCAAGAGTGGCGCTTCTCGCACGCGGACCACGACGTTGCCGCGAGCGTGGCACCCGCCATCCAGCCACTCCTCTCGGGCGAGCCGGGAAGCTATCATGCTGCGCTCCGAGACGCGAGCACGCGGGCCGGCGAGACGATCGCGTTCGAGCCACTCAAGGGGGGCCTGGGGGGTTCACCCCCAGCGGCCACGTGAAAGACGTGCTCTCCCCCCGACCTCGTGCCAAGCACTTTTGCCAAGGCGTGACTTCGCCCCGCCGTGGACCTGCGCGAATCGTCCATCGGCTTCTACCGCGTTTGGCTCTGTGCCATAGGCGCGCAAGAAGGCCTCCTCATTGACCTCGCCGACATCGCGCGTACGCCAGCCGCGCTCGCGCGTCGGCACGGCCTCGACGAAGCCATGACCCAACGATGGTGCCGCGCCGCGAACGGCGTGGGCATCCTCGGTCACAGTGGCGCCTCCTACTGGCTGCGCCGCGAGCACAGACGCACGCTTGGCACACCCAAGGACGCGGACTACTTGGGGCACCACTTCGAGTACGTGACCGCGAAGAGCCTGCGCTTTGGCGCCTTGCCCAGCCTCCTCCGCGGCAAGGCCGAGCGTTTGGACCTTGCCGAAGTGTACGCCCTAGCGACGTCGTGGGACCACCTCGCGTTCTTCGAGAGGGTCCTGCCGCGCGAGCCCGAGGCGCGGCGCTTGCTATCGCGCGGTTGTGACGTGCTGGACCTTGGCGCGGGGTTGGGCGCGTGGACGCGTGAGGCGCGACAACGCTTTCCCCGCAGCCGCTTCACGATGGCCGAAGTGAAGCCCGCGCGCGGCCAGATCTCCCTTGACGAGATCCGGGACGGCGCCTTCGACCTCGTGTTCTTGGGCGAAGTCCTTGGCGCAAGTGGGGACCCCACTGTCCCGCTCACGACGGCTCGCCGCGCTCTCAGGCCAGGCGCTACCATGCACGCGCTCGAGGGCCTCGCGCCGAGCCGGAGTAAGGTGCCACGCGGCTGGGGCGAGCGCCTCGTGCTCGCGATGGACTTCGACTTCGCGCTGGATGGTTCGCGCTTCCTCACGCGGGACGAGGCAGACGCTGCGCTGCGCGCATCAGGACTCGTTGGCCGCCGCATCCGCGACGTGGGCGGTTCGCTCTATCACTTGCGCGCGCACCGGCCGAAGCGCTCAGCGTAGCTTGCGGCGCGCGACGAATGCGCCCGCGGCGATGCTCCCCAGCACTAGCGCGACGCCGAGCCCGTTCGTGCGGCTGTGCTGGTTAGGCGTGCTTGGTTCGGGCGTAGAGTTCGTTTCGGGCGTCGGCAGCAAGTCGCGCCCACGGAACACGACGCGCTCGTCGAACGCTCGTGGGACGAGGAACGTGCCATTCGCGTTAACGAGCTCCACGTGGAGCAGATGATGCCCGTTCGTGATGTTGAGGAACGTGAACGTCGTGAGCGTCGTGACGCCAGTCACGTTCGCTTGGTCGAGCGCGTAGCGGAGCGTCACGTTGGTGGTGCCGATGACGCTGACGCGCGCCGTTACCTCGCCATCCACGCTAGCACCCTCCTCTGGCTCGATGAAGCGCACACGCGGCGGGGCCTCGCCGATCTCGAAGAAGCCGCGCCCCGCCTCGGCCGGGCGCTGGCTGGACCAGTACTCGATGCGCCCCGAGGACTCGGGAGGCACGTCAAAAGAGATGGTCGCGCCCTCGCCGGGTCGCTGGCAGCAAGGCGTCTCCACGTCAATGGGCGGCCCTATGTGCAGATTCTGGGGCGTTGTCGCGTCGTTGCGGAACGACAGCACGACGTGCGAACCGGGAAGCACGTGCACGATGGGGTTCGTGCCCTCTTCGCCAGCGATGACGAAGCCGTCGTCGGTCGCACGGACCGAATAGGGCTCGGTGGCGGAAGATGCCTGAGGCAAGAGGAGGAGAAGCGCGGCGAGAGCAAGCAGGCTGCGGGACAACTGCTGCCAATCCACCTTTTTCCCGAAGAACCTACTCTTTGGCGAACGGTTCATAGGGGGGAGGCGCAATGCCCGACCGAGGTCTTTCCGGTGGCTTTGCCCCTCGACGTGTTGGAACGCAGCATCAACAAGAAGATGGCGCTGCAGCTGAAGGATGGACGAGTCATCGAGGGCAAGCTCGCGGGCTATGACCAGTACATGAACCTCGTTCTGGAAGAGAGCGAAGAGAAGCACTCGCCCAAGCCGGAGCCAGGCCAACCGCCACAGATCCAGACTCGACGCCTCGGCACCGTCATTCTGCGTGGCAACAACGTCGTCACCATCTCGCCCCAATGACCCGCTTAAAAGGCGCGCGGTCCGGCTTTCAAAACCTATAAGAGTGCCTGCCTTCTGATAGGCACTTGGAAGGGCCCGGCTGGTAGTTGTTCAAAGTGCATCCCATCCCCTCCTTGTGAGGCCAGCACACCCTTCCAATCTCATCACCGGGCCTTCGGGCCCGGTTCACTTTCTTCCTGAGACCAAGACGCGGGTCATCAGACACGCGTCGTGACCGCAGGCTTGCCGAGGACCAAGACGCGGGTCATCAGACACGCGTCGTGACGATCGTCTCGTTCTCCAGCACGAGTACGGTGTGCTCGAACTGGGCGACTTGCCCGTTCTGGACTTCCTTGAGGATGGAGTACTGCTTGACCGCGCCGGTCCTTTCGAGGAGCCGCATCGCGTAGGCGACCTTGTTCTCTGGTACGGCGTTCGCGATCCATCGCTCAGCGAAGGGGAGCTGGTTGTGGTGTTTCACGATGTACTCGAGGGCTTGCCTCGCCATTGGGTCGCGTTGGGGGCGGGGGCCCATCAAGTGGTAGATGTGGCCTCCTGTCGAGTTCTTGATCTTTCCACCACCGTCAGTCCCGAATGGCTCGATGGCGATGGCAGTCCCCGGCGGCACGTTCCCGTGCGCCATGCTGGCCACGTTGGGGATGGAGAGGCCCGCGTGCTGCTGGTACTGGTCCACGCTGTGCCCCGTCAGGTTCGAGACTGGTTTCAGATCGTGACTGCGGAGCACGGCTTCGACGGCCGCGCTGATGTCGCGGATGGGTACGTTGGGCCGCACTTGCGCAAGACCTGCCGCGAGCGCCTCTTGGACTGCGCGCATCATGGGGGCGAACCGCGTGGTGCCCACTTCGACCGTGATAGCAGTGTCGCCGATCCACCCGTCCACTTGCGCGCCAGTGTCCAGCTTGACCACTTGGCCCTCGGCGAAGACGCGCTCGTCCAGGACGCCGGGTGTGTCGTGCGCAGCGTCCGCGTCGATGGAGAGGCAGCACGGGAAGGCGGGGGTCCCTCCGTGATCGCTGATGAACTGCTCGACTTGCTCCGCGACGCTGATGAGCTTGACGCCGGGCTTCACGAGGGACGCGCCGTATTCGCGGGCGCGGCCGGCGAGATCACCGGCCTTCTTGTAGTTCTCGATGGCCTTCGC
>JBAZZN010000187.1:0-5815 GCA_041658815.1 Thermoplasmatota archaeon | reverse complement strand
AGGCGCAGCGCGCCTCGCGGTCATCCAAAGTGTCGCTCAGACCGCGAAGCTACGCGAGACGTCGTTCTTCGAATTCGCCGGCGCGGCCATCGGCCACGAGAGACTGCCAGGAACGTGACCAGTTACCAAGGGTCGCACAGCGACCACCTCGGACTATGAGGGCACTTCCGTCGAAACGGAGTTCCTCTCGCCCGCTGAACTCGATGCTTTGGTCGGGGGGTTCAAGGACGCGGGCTTCTACGTTGAAACCTTGCTCGATGAACAGGGATTCCTGAAGTGGATTACGCAGGACGGCCCTGCTAAGCTCCGCGCGATCCGCCCCGAGTTGTACGTCTACAATCTAGCACAGCAAGGAACAGGGCCGGCCAGGCTCTCACTTGTTCCGAGTCTCTGCAATCTGCAAGGATTGAATCTACTGGATTCGGACGCCTACGGTGTCGCCGTGGCCCGCCACAAGTTCCACGCTGTCAGCATTGCGCGCGCTCACGGCCTTCCCGGCGCAGAGTCGTGGTGGTACGATCGAGCGGGTTGGTGGCCATCGCGGCCACCGGAGGGGAAGGTAGTCTTCGCGAAACCGACGTTTGAGTCCGCCAGCATAGGAGTCACTCGCGAGAGCCACCTCGTGGTGCGCGCCGGGATCGAGGAGAAACTCGCCCGGATGCGTGAGCGCTACCGGCAATCGATCACCGTCCAAGAATTTGTGAGCGGATATGAGGTCGAGGTCCCGATTTTCGTCGACCAGGAGCCGCACGCGTTGATGGCAGTGGGCATCGCAAGGGGAGAATCGCGCCGCCTTGGAGACGATGTGTTGACATTTGACGACGTGTATAGTGATAGCTATTCGTTCTACCCGTTCGAATCTGAAGACGCGGAAGCCGCCGCGAAGGTCTGCAGAGTCGCCGAAGACGCGGTTCGCGGCTTGGGCCTGCGCGGTGTCGCGCGCGTGGACTTTCGGGTCACCGACGACGGAACCCCCGTGATCATTGAGCTCGCATGCAAGCCGCACCTCGTCCCGCACAGTAGCTTCTGGCACGCGCTTCGCGCTCACAACGCGGGGCCTGTCGAGCTTTGCAGATTCCTCGTGGGTGCGGCCGTCGGACAATCGCGGCAGATCCTAGTCCGCGGACCAGAATTGGATGTCGCTGAATAGGAAGGCGCGTCCAAAGAAGTTCCATTCGGGCCCAACCTGGGGCGGAATCGATCTGACGGATGCGTTCAACTCCGACACTGATATCGTGGCGGGGTTGGCGAACGCCGCATCGAGCGTGTCCTGACGTGCCGCCAACACTCTTCGTATCGGGGGGTAGATGTCCCCTATGCACCTGCGAGCTTCATCGGACGCCAGCTGTGACTCGGATTGCTTACCGAGGACATGCGCCAACGAGGCACGATTAGCCGTGACGAAGTACCGGTGGTAGGAGTCTGTTGTTGCGTGCGCTGTCTCGCGCTCCAGATCGAAGAGCATGTGTTCTGCAGAGGCAAGTTCCCCTGCCAGAATGGCGAAGACGGCGAGGTTCACGCGCATTAGGATCATGTCGCCGCCACCGACTGCGGCTCCCACGATTGTCTTCATAGATGCGTGAGCGTCCTGCGCTGTGAGATTGCTCGTGAGATAACCTGCGAGGACTGCGTTTGTCGCGGCGATCTCGACGCACGGCCATGTCATCGCGGGAAAGGCTCTGAGAAGTTCTTCGAGCGTGAGCGCTTCAGCCCGAGCCTCATCGAAGGAACCTGAGGCGAGCAAGTTCGCGACATGATTGTTCAGCGCGTAGTAGTATTGGATTCGGTTTCGGGGCACCGCGCCATGCGTGAGTGGGCCGAAGTAGTCGGATGCCTTGGCGAGCATCGCATTGGATGTTGGTAGCTCGTGAAGACTTGCGGCTCGGCGACAGAGCGTATGGTAAGCCGCGAGCGCGGCTGGGTCGATGGAGCGCCGGGCAAAGAAGGACGCGCTCAATTCGGCTTCGATGTGGCGGGCATCGTCGATGCGATCCAACTCAGTCAGAGCTACGAGGCGGGCCTGTGCCATGCGCGCCCACAGTTCAGCTTCGCGAGCCTTGAGTCTGTCCCAGCGCGCGAGGATCTTCTCTGCTGCGTCGTAGCTCGTGACATTGTGCAACTTGAGCAACGCTTGAGCATGAAGGTGATCTCGCTCGGCGATGAGTACGTCCGGCAGAAAGGACTCGATGGTTTCCAACGCGCGGAGCACGGCGTCGATATCGCGGCGGCTGTAGGCATCCTGCGCCACCTTCATCTTGTCCAGGTATGCGAGGATGAGCGCGGCGCTCTCCAACTTGTTAAATGGGTCGGAGTTCGGACGGGGTCGATGTTCGCGCCAAGAGGCCAAGACTGCCTGAGCGTGGGTCGTGATGGCTTCTTCATCTTTCAGGCCGAGCAGCGCATGGTTCGAACGCGCTTCGTACTCATGGGGCCTGAGGACGCGTAGGCATTGTGCGAATTGAGCGTGGTAGTCCGGATGACGAGATCGGAAGCGTTCCAGGAATGCCTCTCGGTGAAGCGGAGTCGCAAAGCTCGGCGCCGGGCCAGCCCCGATCAGTCCCGCGGCCCGGGCGGCAGCCAGTTCGCGGCCGACGACGTCGGAAGATCGCTTGGCGAGGCAACGCAGGTCGGACACGTCGAACTGGGTGCCCAAGATGGCCGCGCGGGCGAGTAGATCGTCAACTCCGGCGGCATCTGGCGGCAGCGAAGCGAGGGCTCTGTCAATGACAAGGCGCGCGACGTCGCTTGAAACGCCAGCCTCATTCCAATCGAGTCCTCCGCCAGCCCGCAACAATTGCGCGAGGGCCGTGAGTAGATCGATGCGCCCGCTCGTCAAGGCCGCGAGTTCGTCGCGTTGTGCGACCGTAAGTCCCGCGCTGAAACCAAGCGTTCGGAGCGCGTCCTCCAGCGATGCCGTAGGGACCCGATGGAGCTCGCAGACATCCTCTGTTCGTTCAGCGTTGTCGTCGCCGCGTTCGGGGTTTTTGGCGGTAACTCCGCTCCGCCCGTAGACGATGCAGAGATTGAGCAAGGCCGGGTAGAAGCTGTCAAGCTCACCTCCCAGAACAAAGCGCAGCAACTCTCGCGATGTGGGGTCCCACGCGTCTACGTCGTCGCAAAGTAGGACAAGGCGCCGCCCTCCGGAGTGCGCATCTAAGAGAGCCAGGACTTCCTGTTCTACGTCTGAGAGAATTCGCGCTTCCTGGGCCGCCCGTTTTGTCCGTGCGTTGACCACTTCATCGACGAGGAATGCTGCGAATGGCCCAATTGCGGGAACAGAGGCGGCTCCCGCTACGAAGCCCTCGCGTCCGCGCCGAGATAGTTCTAACTCGCGCGCGGCGCGACCCGCGGCCCTCAGCCAAGGATAGAGTGGACGATCGGCCGCTGCGGCATCGCCACGGAGGACCAAGGGCGCGAAAGTATCACGGGGCAGCCGCCGCGCGAGCTCGTCGAGAGTCCAGGAGACACCGGAGCCCGGCGGGCCCACGATGGTGAGCCGCCGGCGTTCGGGAAGACTTGCGAGTTCGATCGCCCGGGCGATCGCCGCAGACTGGCCCGTTAAGTCCGCGAGACCACGCATAATCACCAGTTATCGCTATGCGCGCCCTTCCTCCAAAGCAAGCTGGTTTCTCGGGTTGAACTGCTCTAGCACAGCCGCCTTGCGCGTCTGGGAAACCCAGACGTACATCTCCGTCGTCCGCAGACTTGCGTGGCCGAGGATTTCCTGGACTGCACGCAGATCAGCACCGTTCTCAACGAGAAGCGTCGCGAACGTGTGGCGGAGCATGTGAGGCGTAATGCGACGGGTAACGCCAGCAACGCGCGCAGCGCGGGCGACGGCGATGCGGATCGATTGCGTCGAAAGCCGCCCCCCGCTCGGATTCACAAAGAGGTCCTGACTCGTGGGTGCGCGAGCCTTTCGCTCTTTGACGTGCGCACGAAGCGCGCGACGAACATCTTCAGAAGAAAGCGGTATGATACGCTCGCGGTCCCCCTTGCCATGGACTCTGATCCGCGTGAGTTCGTCATCAAGATCCGCGAACTGCAAACGAGTGATCTCTATGGAACGGAGCCCCGTGGACGCAAGTAGTTCGATGATCACGTGATCGCGCAGCAGCGATGCATGAGGATGGGTGTGCGATATCAAGTGCGACGCCCGGACGAGCGAAGCAAACTCGTGGCGCGTCAGCACGCGGGGAAGCCTGCGCCGACCCGCCATGCTGGGTCGAAATGCAATCGCGGGCGCTTTACGCACGCGACCTGTCGCGACAAGCCACTTGAGAAAGACGCTCATGCTTGCGCGTCGGCGTCGCATCGTCGAGATCGCGGCACCGCGCTGGCTGAGCGACAAGAAATAGGCGTCGAGGTGCCCCGGTTTCAGTTTGTCCATTCGGCCGCGTGGCGCGAATCGCCGGGCGTCCTGAAGGTCCGCACGATACGCGGAAACCGTTTTCTCTACGACCGCTCGATCGCGTGCGATATCAGCAAGGAAGCGCTCGATGATGTCAGACATCTGATTGAACGTCGATGCGTAGCGGGCTTTTCGCTTCCTGTTCCGGGGGCCCCTTCTCGCGGGCAACGAGGCGTGCCGGATCAAGCGAACATCGACACCGCAACGCTTGCCCACGAACCGGATCTCAACCGCTCCTGTCGGGAGCCGCGTGTCACGGGTCATGCCAAGATCGTCTGCTGCCTTCCCCCGTGCCAGTGGAAGCGGCAGCTATGGCTCAAGAATCAGTGAGCCTCGAACTCCTTCGCGGTGAGGATCCGAGTGGCCAGTTGTCGGAGGTGTGGCGAGAACGCTGGTGCATCGACGACAATAGCGTCCGCCAGCGTCCAGCGTTTTCCCTGATCAAGGCCCAGCCATGCGACGACTGCGTTCAGATTCTCCTTGACAAACCCGACACGTTCAACGTGCTTCGTCACAGCTGGCCGAGTCTTGGCATTTCCGAGGAGGAGCTGCTCGATTTCGTGCTGCATCTCGGCGGGGGTTCGTGCGGCGGCGAGGTTCTTGCACTCGATGACGTAGATGCGTCGCCGTCGCTCGTCAACGGCGAGGACGTCGATGTCCCCCGGCACTCGCAGGGTGCCGGTCGAAGTCGGGATCTTCTTGACACCAGTCCTCACGAGCCAGCCTTTTCGTCCTGCAATGTTTGCTACGCTCTTCTCGAACTCGGCACCGCGCGCTTCCGTCTGCGCGCCGAAGTATTCGCGAAGGCGCTTGCTTTGAGGGAACATGCGCCCGTCAAGCAATGTCGCGATGAGGTACTCGACCGCGGCGTATACGTGTCGACGCCCCCATAGGAGTTCTCCGGTGGGCAGCTCGATCACGGGCCGACGGAGGTAGCTGAGTCGGCGTCCGTAGCGCCACGGATAGACCTCGAAGCGGGCGTAGCCTGCGGGTTCGAGGAATTTCTCGCGCGGGCCGAGAGTGAACAAGCGGAGTCCGCGCGCGGCGTCCTCCGCGCCCCAGTCGAGGCGCCTCGTGATCTCTGCTTCGACGGCAGCGCGTTGCAGTACGCAGATCTGCGATAGCTTGTCGTTCGCGATGTTCATCAGCTCGACGAGAAGGTGGATGAGTTGCGTGAGCGTGAAGCCGAATTCGTCCTTCACTGCCGCGTCGAGCTGGTCGGCCTCCGCCGGCTCTGCGGCAGGACGTTCAACGTAGCTTTTGGCGAGCCGCTCCGCCGCGACGGATAGCTGCCCACGATTGAGGGTGCGAAGGATGGCTCGCCTTGGTGCGTCGAGATCGGCGGCTCGGCCCAGTCGGCCCGATGGAAGGATGGAGAGTCTGGGCTGGGCGAGCTCGTACTTC
>JBAZZN010000186.1:0-5828 GCA_041658815.1 Thermoplasmatota archaeon | reverse complement strand
CCAATGACTCCTCCTGAAGCCCAGCCGGTATCCTCGTTGGAGGCCGACGAGCCCCAGACGAAGTCGTGGGAGCGCTTCTTCAAGAAGTACTACCGCAAGCAGATCAACGAGGCCGCGCTGGGGTGGCCCACGCGCCGGAGCCTCGTCATCGATTGGTTCGACCTCGACAAGCACGACCCCACGCTAGCCGAGAAACTGCTCCAACAGCCCATCGAGACGCTCGCGCAGGCCGACGAGGCCATCAAACTCGTGGACGTCCCGCTCGAACCTCGCCCCCGCCTTCACGTGCGAGTCGAGCATCTGCCAGACGTCGCGCGCGTGGACGTGCGTGACATCCGTGCGGAGCACTTGGGCAAGCTCATCGCCGTGAAGGGGCTCGTGAAGAAGACGACCGAAGTGCGTCCCAAGGTGCAAGAAGCGGTCTTCAAGTGCGGCCGCTGCGGCTCGCTCATCCGCGAACCCCAAGAAGAGCACCTCGTGCTCAAGGAGCCCCTTGAGTGCTACGAGGACCAAGGCGGGTGCGGCCGCGAGTCCACGTTCAAGCTCATCGTGGGTGCCACGAAGGGCGCGACATCGATGTTCGTGGACACCCAGAAGCTCGAGGTCCAAGAAGCGCCCGAAGCCATGAAGGGCGGCGAGCAGCCCCAGCGCTTGGAACTCTTCGCCGAGGACGACCTTTGCGGCATCGTGCGCCCAGGTGAGCGCATCACGGTGAACGGCGTTCTCCGCAGCGCCGTGCGCAAGGACCACGGCGTGAAATCGACGCTCTTCAACATCTTCGTGGACGCAGTCTCCGTGGAGAAGGCAGAGCAGGAGTTCGAGGAGATCGAGACCACCGAAGAAGAAGAACTCCACATCAAGCGCTTCTCACAGGACCCCACGGTGTACGAGAAGATGCGCAAGTCCATCGCACCAAACCTCTACGGGTTGGAGATGGAGAAGCTCGCACTGATGTTGCAGCTCTTCGGGGGCGTCGAGAAAGTGCTGCCGGACAAGTCGCGCCTGCGCGGCGACATCCACGTCCTCCTCGTGGGCGACCCGGGCGTCGCCAAGTCCCAGCTCATCCGGTACATGTCGGGGCTCGCACCGCGGGGCATCTACACGTCAGGAAAGTCCAGCAGCGGAGCCGGCCTCACTGCGGCCGCCGTGAAGGACGATTTCGGCGAGGGCCGCTGGACGCTGGAAGCCGGCGCGATGGTGCTCGCGGACCGCGGCCTCCTTTGTGTGGACGAGATCGACAAGATGGACAAGAACGATCAGTCCTCCATGCACGAAGGCATGGAGCAGCAGTCGATCAGCGTCGCCAAGGCCGGCATCACGGCCACGCTCCAGTCGCGCTGCTCGGTGCTTGGTGCTGCGAACCCCAAGATGGGCCGCTTCGACGATTACACCCCCATCGCGGAACAGATCAACTTCCCGCCCGCACTCCTCTCGCGCTTCGACATCATCTTCGTCATGCGCGACGAGCCCAAGGTGGACCGCGACTCGATGCTTGCCCGCCACATCCTGAACGTGCACCGTGGCGGCGCCATGCTGCAGCAGCTGAAGCACGACGCGTCGGCCTACTCGCCAGAAGAAGTGGATGCGGTGCTATCGAGTGTCGAACCCGCCCTTGCGCAGAACCTGCCCAAGTGCTTCAAGGACTGGAAGGACTTCCTCCGCAAGTACGTCGCGTACTCGAAACGCACTTGCCACCCCGTGCTTAGCGACGACTCGCGCGACCGCCTCGCCGAGTACTTCGTTGGCCTCCGTAACCGGCGCACCATGCCCCAACTGCAAGGCAACGCGGGCGCGGGGCGCCCCGCACCGCGAGGCGGCGACGAGGGCTCGCGCGCCATCCCGCTCACGGCCCGCCAACTCGAGGCGCTCGTGCGCATCAGCGAGTCGAGTGCGCGCGTGCGCCTCTCGCGCGATGTGACCGCCGAGGACACGCGCCGCGCCATCGAGATCTATGAGTACTACATGAAGCGCATCGGCGCAAGCGAGGGCGGCATCATCGACGCTGACATCGTCGCTTCCGGCGTTTCCAACGCCCAACGCATCATCATGGGCGTGATCCGGGAACTCTCTGCTGGCACGGAGTATGGCGCCGACATGAACTCAGTGAAGGCCGCGTGCGAATCCCGCAGCAACGTGCCGCCAGAGAAGGTGGACGCGTTCATAGCGGCGGCCAAGCAACGCGGCGAACTGTACTCACCCAGGGACGGGTTCGTGAAGCACACGTGAGGAACGGATGGATCGGCTTCGATCCAAGCTCGACCGCAACACCCAAACGCCGCCTTCGCTTCGCGCGCTTCGTGGCCGCCTCGGCTCTCCTGCGCCTCACGCGCCCCGCCAACGCCATGGTCGCGGGCGCGGGTGCTCTTGTGGGTGCCGCGCTCGTCTCCCCCACGCTCGCACTGGGAAGATGGGCGCTCTTGGGCGCGCTCGCATCCATCGCGTTCGCGGCGGCGGGAAACGTGCGGAACGATATCACCGACGTCGAGGTGGACCGCCTCGCGCACCCAGAGCGCCCCCTCGTCAAGGGGACGGTCTCCGCGCGGGCCGCGCGCTTCTTAGCCATCATCCTGTACATCGTCGCCCTCGAATCGGCGGCTCTCGTGAGCTTGCCGGCGCTTCTCCTCGTCGTCCTCGCGCTCCCGCTCATGGAGCTGTACGAGCGCGGACTCAAGCGCGAGGGGCTCCCGGGCAACGTGACCATCGGCGCGCTCACCGCGGCGCCCTTCCTGATGGGGGCGCTCGCGGCCGCGCGGGACGCGGCCGACGCGACGTGGAGCACGCTGTGGCCCGCGGAGGTCGCGCGCCCCGTCCTCGTCGCGGTCGCTCTCCTGGCCGCCCTCGCGACGGTGGGCCGCGAGATCCTGAAGGACATCGAAGACCGCGAGGGTGACGCACGCGCGGGCGCAAGACGCACGCTCCCAATGCGCATCGGCACGCTTGGCGCAGCGGTCGTCGCTGCGGGATTCCTCGTGGCGGCGGTCCTACTCTCGCCACTGCCATGGAGGCTCGAAACGGTTTTAGCGTGGCCTTACCTTCCAGGAGTCGCCGTGGCCGACGCTTGTTTCCTTGCCGCCGCAGCGACGGGGGCGAGGCGCCCCGGCATGGCGCAGCGGCTCGCGAAGCTGGGCATGATAGCGGCCCTCGCTGCACTCCTCGTGGGCCGCGTGGGGCGTGGGGCATCGTGACTGGCGTGTGGGCTAAGATAGAGTCGCTCCTTGCTGCGGGTCCCGTGCACATGACCCTGCTGGACCCCGCTTCTTCCCCAGGGAAGACCGGCGAGGCCATCGCGACGAGGGCCGCCGCTCTGGGCACGCACGCCATCATGGTGGGCGGCTCCACCGATGTGCACAGCGAGAACCTGGACGAGCTCGTGCAGCACATCAAGGACAAGACGCGCCTCCCAGTCATCTACTTCCCCAGCAGCGCTGGCGCCATGAGCCCGCACGTCGATGCGATCTACTTCCTGAGCGTCCTGAACTCGCGCTCGCCCAAGCACATCGTGGGTGAGCAAGCGACGGGTGCGCCGTTCATCCGCGCGCTTGGCGTCGAGACGATCCCTATGGGCTACATCATCGTGGAGCCGGGCATGAAGGTCGGCGCGGTGAGCGAGGCGGACGTCATCGCGCGCACGCCAGCTGGTGCTCAACGAGCGGTTGGCCTCGGGCTCGCGGCTCAGTACTTTGGCATGAAGCTCGTGTACCTGGAGTGCGGTAGCGGGTCCCCTACGCCGTGCCCGCCTGAACTCGTGCGCGCGGTCCGCAGCGTCCTCGACGTCCCACTCGTCGTGGGCGGAGGCATCCGCTCGGGCGACCAAGCGCGCGCCATCCTGGAAGCGGGAGCGGACATCCTCGTGACTGGCACGATCGCCGAATCCGGACGCTTCGACGACCTCCGCGACATCTGTGATGCGGTCCATGCGCGCCGGAAGGCATGAGGACCACATTTCAACGACGTTTCAACGGCCTGGCGAAGGCTGTTTCCGGAACGCTCCCATTGTCAAGACCGTTCAACGAGGGGTCCACACCTTTTAAGAGCGACACATGGCGGTGGGTTGGTCATGAAGCTGGTCGCGTGGGTGCTCCTCGCGTTAGGATTCCTCACCATCACGAACACGACCATCGCGGCCTATGACCCCGGCAGCAACCTCGAAGCCGACTCCCCCATCATCCTCGCTGGCCGCACGGACGCCCTCATCGGGCACAGCGTCGCGAGCTTCGTCTCACCAGACAAGGGTCAAGACGTCTTCCTCTCGCTTTGGGCCTCGGAGCTAAGCGTCACGTACCGCACCATCAAGACGACGTGCGAGGCAAGCTCGTCCGCAACGCAGCCACTAGGATCCGGAACCTGCAACACGGACCAGGGCACGACCGACACTCACACTCTCACGAACGCTCAGCTCACGCTCACGCGCGCCCTCACTGCCTACAAGGTCATCGTAACGAACGGTGACCAGTACCGCAGCACTCCATCCTTTGGCGCACCCGGCTCCCTCGTCGCGTCCAGCGGCGCGAACACGCTCCTTGGCGCCGCCACGAAGCCGCTCCACCTTTGTCCCACTGACGCGGATTGGACGGACGAACGCAAAAGCTGCCCCATTGTTCCCTACAGCGTGGACGCGCTCGACGCCGACGTCACCTCTTCGGGGGGAAGCCTGCGCGCGCTGGGCGGCTACCAAGTCATGCTGCAAGGACTCGAAGTCAAAGTGACCGGCACGGACAAGGTCACCGGCAAGGACTTCACTTCCACGTACCGCACGGCTGGGACTGAAACAAGCGTCGAGTACCTGCTCGCAGAAGCCACGAACGGCGACCTCAGCGCCACGAGCAGCGCTCCCCTCTCAGGGTACGGCGTCCAGACCGTGGACGCGCGCGGTAGCGCCGCCATGCAAGGCGCAACTGGCCACGTTAGCACGGATGGCAGCGGCGCGGACTACTCGAAGGAGGATGCCGTGCTCACGGGGCCCGTCTCGTTCGCCATCACCCGCGTGAGTTCGAGTGACAGCAACAAGGCCCCGCGCATCGCCTTCGCAGTGAGCAGCGACCTGCGTGTGGCGGACCTCGCCACGAAGCCGCCCAAGGAAGACCCGACCACGCAACTCGTAGCCGCAGGCGCGGCGGGCGCGGGGGCGGCAGCACTCATCGCGGGCGTCGTGTACTTCTGGCCCCGCCTCAAGTTCGTCGGCACGCTGTTCCTAATCCCACTGTACACGCGTATCGAGCGCACGGCAGTGCTGGAGCACGAGAAGCGCGACGAGATCTACGAGTTGATCCGCAGCGCTCCGGGCATCCATGCACACGAGATCGGCGAGAAGACGCACATCGGCTGGGGCACCACGGTGTACCACCTCAAGCTCCTCGAGAACCACAGCCTCGTGGTCTCGAAGAAGAGCGGCCGCTACAAGCGCTTCTTCGTGAACACGGGGGAGTACACCAAGAAGAAGGACATCTATGGGGCGCTACGCAACGACACGGCGAAGGCCGTCGCTGACTTCATCGTGAACCACCCCGGCTGCAACCAGAAGGAGATGTGCGCCGCCCTCAGTATCCAGCCGTCGCTTGCGAGTTGGCACGTCGAGAAGCTAGAAAGCGTCGAGCTCGTCAAGCGCGTGAAGGACGGCCGCATGGTCCGCTACTTCGCAGGCCCAGCCTGGAGCGAACTCAACGTGCGCATCCACCCGGGCGGGGGAGCCGACGCGCCAGCAGAGACGTGAGTCTCATCCAGAATCGCGTGGTTTCCGCCTTCGCGTCGTCGCGTCGCCACGCAGGGCCGCGTTCGCGGCCGTGCCACGCCGGTCGAGCCACTCGGCCTCGCTCCCCGTCATCTTCTCG
>JBAZZN010000185.1:0-5852 GCA_041658815.1 Thermoplasmatota archaeon | reverse complement strand
CCGTCAAGTGGGGGCGCGGTGTCGCACGAGCATGCGTCGAGCCACGGTGGCGGTCCTCATCGTGGTAGCTGCCGCTTCGATGTCAGGCTGCTTGCAGGGAGGCCTCGTGGGGCAGCCTGCTCCCCCATTCGAGTTGGTGACGAGCGATGGCTCGCGCATCAACGAGTCCACGAACTTGGGCCGGTTCGTCGTGCTCGACCTCATGGCGACGTGGTGCGGCCCGTGCCAACTCGAGATCGCCCATCTTCAAGCCGTGCAAGCCGCTTACGGTGAACGCGTCGTCATCGTGTCCATTGGCGTGGACCCCACGAGCGATTCAGCCGCGGACCTCGACAAGTTCGCACGTGACCACGGCGCGTCGTGGCCGCACGGCGTGGACTACAACGGGAGCATCGGCCGCGCTTACCACTTGGACATCATCCCGAAGCTCGTGATCCTTGACCCGACGGGGCGAGTCGTACTGGAGCGCGAGGGAGAGGTCTTGCCGGCCGCCATCGCCGGCGTCGTCGCCCCCGCGGGCGCGCTGCCATCAGGAAGCTCACTCGTCACGACGGCCCTCAGTGTCGGCCTCGCCGGCTTGGCAGGTTGCCTGGCTATCTTGAACCCTTACCGGCGGTATCATCGTGACCGGCATGGGGCAGCGCCGACGTGGATCGCCCTCGGCGTCTTCGCTGTGATGGGCACGGCGGGTTGGCTGCTCGGGGGCCTCGTCTCCACGCGAGCGACGTACGGCAGCTTAGTGGGCGCTCTCGTCACGCTTGGCTCCGTCGTGTGGTGGTTCCGTGTGCGCCAGAATGCACCGCAGCCGCCCGCTGGCGGGCCAGCGCTCGAGACCTACGACCGCGCTTACGAGGCCGCGCCGCACTTCGCGCTCGCGCTGGTGCTCGGCCTGAGCACGACGGGCGCACTTGCGTACGCCACGGTCATCCTCGGCTTCCTCCTGGGCTTCGCGTCAGGCACGATGCTTCGGCGCAAGCTGCCTGAGAAAGCGACGATCACGCCGGGCCTTGTCGGGCTAACGCTGGTCGGCGTTGGGCTGCTCGTTTTCGGCTCGCGCATACTAGTGGCGGAAGGGATCATCTAGTCGTCCTTATTGTCCGCCTCGCGCCACAGGGTCGCACGCTCGTCGGCGAGCTTCGCAAGTTCCAGTTCGAGCTTGTGCATCTTACGCTCGACGTCCTTCATGTGATCCGTCAGGCGACGGATGCGCTTCGAGGGCGCCCTATTCTGGTCCACTCCGAGAGGGCGCGTTGGCGGGGCGAGCACGACTCGGACGTCCGAGACGTCTGCCACGAAGCGCCGCTCGCGGCCGCGCTCGGGAAGCTCGCGGGCAAAGCCCGTCTTCACGAGAACGTCAAGGTGGCCGCGCACGGGCGAGGGATCCATCGTGACGCGCCGCGCGACCTCACGGATGTGCAACGGCTCCTGAGCGCTCAGCAGCACGCTCAGCACTTCTAGCCGCGTGCCCGACGAGAGCGCGAAGCACACTTCAGTGAAGCGGTGCGCGTCCCCCGCTGGCGTGAGGATGCGCGAGTATGGCGCCAACATCGTGCGCTCCAGCGCACACGACCCGCAAAAGGGTTGCTCGGCTCAAGCCGTCGGGTCGTTCGATGGGAACGGGTGCTCGGGCACGTTGCTGCACCACGCGTCGAACGCCGACGCGATGGGGTCGGCCATTGCGTCCAGCGTGGGCTCCACACCCTGGTAGTCGCCGCCCGTCCACGCGCCCCAGATGTGCTGGCGACACTTGCTATCGACGATGAACCAGTTCGACTCGCCCGCGGGACGAGTGGGGCTGGCGGCTTCGCCGCGCGCATTCCCCATCATCTGCGCCGTCTCCGCGAGGTACTTCGCGTCCCCACCGTAGCGGCCCGATAGCACGCCGTGCCCCTGGTAATAGTAATTGTAGTCGGTGGATGGCCACACGGTGTCTGCCATGACGACTTGTCCGGAGGGAAGGACGTTCAACAAGACGAGGTCCTGCAACTCGCGCCGAGTGAGGACTCCGTCTCCCAAAGCGCAGTTGATGACGGCACTGCCGCACGCGATCGGCGTGCCGCTCGCGACAACACCCCCCGCGTGGCCTGGCGTCACGTCGCCCAGCGCTTCGCGGGCGCGCTGCAGCACTTCGCCGAAGTAGCCGGCGGTCGTGGGCGCCGCGTTCGACGTGCCGCTGTGCGTCCCGACGCCGTTGGCCGTCGTGCCGCCGCTCGATGGGTACGCGTTCCCGATGCTGGAGACGTCAACCGGCTTGCCGGCACCCGAGTACGTCTGGTGCTCGTCGGGATCGACAGCGCCGACGGTGACGAACCAATCCGGGCCCTTCTCGCTGGACCAGTAAGTGAACATGGGGACGTCGAACGCGTTCACGAGGCCGTTCCCAGCACTGAACACGATCGTCTGGCCCGCTTCGCTCGCGGCGCGCGTCGCCGCGACGGGGCCGTCCCAGTACATGTTGTCGCGCGTGAGTCCCAGGCTCGCACCTTGCACGGGGCCACCGTGTCCGTACGAGTTCGTGACGACGTCGATCCACGGCTGGGACGCAGCCCAGATCAACCCCGCGTTCGCCGCGCCATCCTGCACGAGGACGAAGAGGCACTCGGGGCACGTGCCGTGCACGTTGCCAGCCGTGCTGGCCGCGCTGCGCGTGCCGTGGTCGTCGTTCGTGCCGACGAATCCGCCGCCAAAGTGGACGGCGCCCACGATCTTCGTGCCGGGGAGCCAGTAGAGGTGGATGCCAGTCGCGAGGCTTGAGGCCTGCATCGAGGCCCAAGCGGCCGCATCGACGCCCGACGCGCGATCGGAGACGACCTCGCTGGCCGCGGTGGGCAGAGTCAACGTGAGGGGCGTCGCTCCGGGGTGACCGGGGATGTAACCAGCGGGATCCGCGCTCGCGTCAAAGTCGTTCGTCGCGTCCATGTCCTTGTTCCATGGGTGCTGCGAGCCGATGAAATCGAAGTGGTACGGGCTGAACGCGTTATCGACGACCGCGACCACGGTCACGGGGCGCAGCGTGTGCTCGCCCACGGGCAGTGTCTTGGTCACTTCAAGTCCGTTGGCATCCCGGAGGCGCACGAGCACGACGCCAGGTTGTGTGAACGTGAACGTGAACGACTCGCCGCTCCCATCATCGAAAGCGCGCGAGGCCGCGTTCGTCTCCCAGCGGACGTCATAGGGCGCGGTGCCGCCGTTGGGCGTCACGCGGAGCGTGACGACGTCGCCGACGGCCGCACGCACGCCATTGCCGTCCATCTGGGGGAGCGCGCCGATGCCCTGCATCGTCGTCGCGATGATATCGATGACGTAGTGCCCGGCGACGACGACGCTGGAGATGGCGTTGGCCGTCCAGAAGCCTTGCGTGGGGGCCTCGACATCGATGCGCTCGACAGGGGCGGACGTCGCCGCGTTCCTCGACGCACCGCCCGATGGCGTGATGCGGAAGTCGTAGTCGGCCGCGACTGGCGTGTCGCTCGTGATGGCGAGCGTCGCGGCGAGGTGCGTTGTGCCGGCCGCAACGCGGAAGATGTGGGAATGCACGGGTACGCCTTGCGCGGCTGCCGCGTCGGAACCCGTCGCATGGAGAATCGAGGACTGCACGACGCGCACGATGCTGATGACGACATCGTCACTCGCGCTCGCGGCGCCATCCGTCGCCGTGAGGGTGAAGGGGGTGAGGCCCGGAGCGCCGCACGTGGCAGTGGTGATGAGCAGCGTGGGGGCTCCCAGCGTGCAGCCGGTGGGCGCGGACCACGCGACGGAGACGCCCGCACCGAAGCCATCGAGGTGCCCTTCGAGGGTGAAGACGACGTCTGCCTCCACGACCTGGCTGTTCCCGGCATCGACGATGGTGGCGCCGACGGCGGACGAGGCAGGGGAAAGGAATGCGATGGTGGGAAGGACCATTACGGTAGCGAGGACGATGGGCGCGAAGCGCAAACGGAGAGCCTCCTAAGTCCACGGACCGGCGTCTGGCGTGCTTAAGTCTTCTCGCGAGTGTGCATGCGGTTTTCCTCACACGACCGGCGAGTCTCGCTTCGCGCTCGTGAGCATCTCGTAGCCATCACGCGTCACGACACGGACGTATCTGCATGGAAAGAACTGGTTTCCAGCGCTTCGATCGCGCGAAACTGGTTCGCTCTTCATGAGACACCGCGTGTCCACATCGAGAGAACCGGTTCCGTGCGCTCAAGGCACCGCAAGGCGGTGGGACCCTAAAGTTCTGTGCTGGGGTGCGCCGAAGGACACCCCGCCCGCCCCTAAGATGGGCTTGGCGGCGGCACAAGCTCGTCGCTGTCCGCGACGCTCTTGGCAAACCCCCCCCGCCTCGTGTTGCGTCGTCTTGTGTTGAAGAGGGACACGCTCCTATTCGCGGCACGTTGATATCAGCGTTCGCAAGAGGTTGGGTAGTGTCCCCCTCTGGTTACCCCCTGCCGTAGTAGCATCGGACGTTCTTCCAGGGCAGGCGGTGTAGCACGAGTTCTCGGACAGTCCAAACGTGGTTGGTCTTGCATAGTGCCATCATGGGCGTGCGTTGATTCCTCACGATGTCGGACGAGGAAGATGTCGGCGGCATCCTCGCCCCTTCGGGAATCCGCGATTCGGATTCCGCTGAGCCCGATGAAAAACCTCGGCCTGGCGTCGTCCGAAGGAGAGATTCTCTGAAATGCGAGACTCACCAGACCACGCCACGGTCACGACGCACCTGCGGGCGCGTCTTGGTCCTCGCCACGCTGCGGTCGCTACGCCCGTCACGGCACACCAGGTCCTTTCATTGGCCTGCCCCGCGAGTGACCCTCCCAGAGCAAGTGGCGTCTGTGGCGCGTCTGGCGGTCGTGGCATGTCTTATGCTGGGCGGCCAGGCGTCCTGACGATTCCGCACCGATCCCCGAGCAAAGCAGGTTCTTGATCGGGCTCATTCCTCGGTAGGGGGGCGGCATTTAAGCACCGGGCAACCATGCTTGGCTGCCCGCCCGTAACGCACAACATGAGCCGCCGCATACGAGGCTCCCCGAAGGGGCAGTGATGCTGATAGCAGAGGCTTTACTGGGCGAGGAGGGAACTCAACCATGCAAGAACCAAAGACACTGAACCGCGTTCGACCGCTTCTCTCGGTAGCCCTCGTGGCGCTCCTCGTCCCGTTCGCGAGCGCGACCACGTTCGCACCCGCCTACCAGTATGGCGGCTGGTACGAAACCGTTGACTGGGGCATCAACGGCGAGTACGAGAAGGTTGACACGACGAACGGCGTCATGGGCATCGGCGTTGGTGCATTCCAAGGAGAGCAGGACCGCTTCACATGGATGGGCGGCCAATACAACACGAACGGCGATGGCGGCCGCGGCCTACTGGGAACCTACCAGGCCACAGTCAGCGCCCACGTCAAGGCGAAGGGCCACATGACCTGCATCCAAGGCTTCGGTGGGAATGCCGCAAGCCTAACGCTCAGCCTTCGTCAGCTCCAATGGACGGGCTCGCAGTGGCAGGAGATCAACAAGTGGCAACTCAACAACTGGGACTGCAAGTTCATCTCCATCATCAATGACGACAGCACGTACACACAGAACATGTGGTTCGAGGCAGGAAAGACGTACGCAGTTCTGGTCGAGGCCAAGGGATACGCTTACTCGATCCTCCAAGCCGAAGCCTATGTCGACTTCTGCAGCAGCTCTTTCTGGCACTGCGGAACGGGGGACGAACAGATCAACCTCTTCAACATCGCCGTGCCCAATCAAGCGCCCAAGGCACGCGCCGATGGCGGCGAGGGGCTCTTCGTGCTCGACGCGGTCAATGGCCACACCTTCACGGGTAGCACCTGCGACCCCGACGGCTCACTTAACCTCGGTGTCCTCAAC
>JBAZZN010000184.1:0-5862 GCA_041658815.1 Thermoplasmatota archaeon | reverse complement strand
GAAGGTATTGTGGTAGGGGTGTGTGTCACCCCACTACGGCAGTGATATCCCGCTTCCCTCAACGAATCTGTACGCGAAGCCGCGAAGCGACGCGAAGACAAGCCACTTCGCGCTCTTCGCGGCTTCGCGTACGAAGAACGTCACTGCATCATGACCCTCACGCCACGCGACTCGGTCTGCCTCGCACGGTCGAGCGCGCCAGCCGCAAGCGCACGAGCGTCTGCAAGAAGCGCCCGAACTCACCCGCACCCAGCTTGCTCTTGCCCACGACGCGGTTCTCGAACGTGATCGGCACCTCGACAATGCGGAGCCCCTGCGAGCGCGCGACGAAGAGTGCTTCCACTTGGAACGCGTACCCATCGCTCTCCACGGACTGCACGAGGTCCGCAGCCGCGCGTGAATAGCACCGGTAGCCGCTCGTCACGTCCCGCGCGCCCGGCCGCAGCACCACGCGCGCAAGCATGTTGCCCACGCCGCTCACGAGCCGACGGTACCTGCTCCAGCCGATCACTCGACCGCCGGGCACGTACCGCGACCCAACGGCCACGTCAGCGCCGCCAGATTCGACAGCGTCGATGAGCGCTGGCACGAACCGCGGGTCATGCGAGAGGTCCGCGTCCATCTCGAAGACGAGGTCCCCGCGCGCAGCCTTGAAGCCATCACGGTACGCGCTGCCCAAACCGGCCTTCGCGGGTCGGCTCACGAGCCGCACGGGGTGCTCACGCGCCAGGTCTCGCGCCAGGTCCGCGGTGCCATCAGGCGACGAATCATCCACGATGACGATCTCGTAGGGCACACGCACGTGCGCCTGGATCGCTGCCACGAGCCGCGTGAGGTTCTGGCGCTCGTTGTAGGTCGGCACCACGATGCTCACGAGCCGGGACCGCGACATGGGAAGCGCCGTCCCCCACGCGCCCAAAAGCGATGCTGGTACACGAGTGACAGGGTACGACGTCGTGTCCTGCGAGAGGGCGACCCCCAACGCGAACACACGAACACGCCAACACGCGAACGCCCCTCCCATGTCGGGAGTGTTCGCGTATTCGCGTGTTCGCGTGTTCGCGTCCCGCCTCGCATGTACCAGAAACCAGAACGCCGGTGGCCGCAAGCATCGACCCATGTTCAGCCGCCGAGGAGCCAGGACCCTCCTTACCATCATCCTGGGCCTTGGGCTCTTCAGTGCGCTCGTCGCGTTCGTTGGCCCCAGCAAGGTCATCGATGCGCTCGCGCGGGCATCCCCATTGTACTTGGGCCTCGCGCTCGTAGCCTACGCCGCGTTCTTCGCGTTGCGAGGGTGGCGCTGGCGCACGCTGCTATCACGAAGCGCGCCCGACGTGCGCTTCTCGTCCACGGCTAGCATCACGGCCGTCGGCTGGCTCGCGAACTCCCTAGTCCCACTCAAGGGCGGCGACGTGCTGCGCGCGGCGCTCCTCGCTCGACGCGAGAACCTCGGCGCTGGCACGGCAGCCGCCACGGTCGCCCTCGAGCGCGTGCTGGACATGATGGGCCTCGCGCTCGTCGCGGCGCTTGGCATGTTGCTATTGCCCCACGACGAGCTGCCCAGCTGGTTCGGCCGCGCGCTCGAAGTGGCTTGGATCATGCCGCTCGTCGGCGTCAGCGGCCTCCTGCTACTCGTGCGCTTCCGCACTGGCGCCATGCGTGCCTCGCAGCGCGCCTCGCGCCACCTCGGGGCGCTTGGCGCGAGACTTCACTCCTTCATCGATTCCACCACGAGCGCGGTCGAAGCGCTCGTGAAGCACCCGCGTCTCCTCGCGCAAGTCCTTCCCCAATCGCTCCTCACGAGCCTCACGCAAACGCTGATCTTCGCGTGCCTCGTGCAGGCGTTCCTCCCGGGTACGCCCCCACTGCTGGCTTTCGGTGGCGCCGCCATCTTCCTGCTATCGTTCGTCGTGAGCGTCACGCCCGGGAACGTCGGCACCTACGAAGCCGCGTTCGCGGCCGTGTTCGCCGCGCTGGGCGTCCCTTGGGACTTGGCACTCGCTGCGGGCATCCTCACTCACCTCACGACGACGCTCATCGTCGGCCTCCTAGGCGGGGCAGGCATCATCGCTATCGGCACCAGCGAGGCCCCAGCGCCGCGGCCCGCTCGCGCGACCACAGCGACGGCAGGTGAGCGAGCTTGAGGGCGAGTGTCACGTACCCCACGTACGTCCACGACCTCGTGGAGGGCGTCTCCAAGAACGTGCACCACTTGTGCGAAGCGCTCACGGAGCGCGGCATCGACGCCGTGGACGCCTCACCCCGCGTGGACATGGGGAGCATGAACAAGAAGAGCGTGTACCTGACGCAAGGCATCGCTGCGTACCGGCGAGTGGTGCACGCGCTGCGCGATCCCAGCATCGACGTCGTGCATTACCACGTCTCCATCCCAGGCATGTGCGCTTGGGCCGCGCTCGCGCGGAAACGCACGCGAAGCGACAAGCCCATGGTGCTCCACATGTGGAACCCGTGGTTCGACGCGCGGGACGCTCACGCGACCCACGCTGGCCGCGAGACGCTTTACCACCGCATGTTCAACGCGCCACGGACCACGCTTCCGTTCCTTCCGAGCTTCGACCTCCTCGTCGTGTCCAGCGAGTACCAGCGCCAGCAGCTCATAGCGCACGGCGTGGAGCGCGAGACGCGCGTCATACCCAATGGCGTCGAAGTGGACGCCTACACGCCAGCACCAAAGCCCACTACGCGCACGAACGCGCGGCGCGAGCTCGGCCTTCCCGTGGATCGCACGTTGCTGTTGTACTACGGCCACCTCACGCCGTGGAAGGGCGTCCGCGTCCTTGTTGAAGCGCTTCCCCAAGCGTTCGACGGCAACCCGAACGCCGACCTCGTCATCGCGCATACGCACTACGGCCAGGACTACCAAGCCATCCGCGAGCGTTTGCGCGAGCTTGGGCTCGAGCGCCGCGTGCACTTCCTTGGCCTTTGCGACGTCCCCCTCCTGCTGCAAGCGGTGGACGCGGGCGTCGTGCCGGCCACGGCTGCGGTGGGCACCGCTTGTCACCCCAACGTCGTGCTCGAGTACCACAGCGCGGGCATCCCGATCGTCGCCTCCCGGGTAGGCAGCATTCCTGAGGCCATCGTGGACGGGAGCACCGGACTACTTGCGCGCCCAGGCGACGCCAAGGACCTCGGCAACAAACTGGGCGTTCTCCTATCCGACGCGAGCCTCCGGCGCAGGCTGGGCCACGCTGCGCGTGAGCGCGCAGAAGCATGCTTCGACTGGCGCGGCATCGCGAAGGAGTACGAATCGGCTTACGAGCAGGCAATGGCGACGCGCAGGCGCGCTGGCGTCACCGTGCGCGGCTCGCTCATACGGAGCTTCCGCAAGTCGTGGTCCTGACACTCGCCGGACAAGTCGGATTCCAGTCACTGTTCCACGAACGCTCTCACGCCCCCCACTCATGTACCAGAAACGACTCGACCCCGACAAGCGACCCGTCGCGTCAAGTCAGCCCAAGGAGAAAGGCACCATGCACTCGAAGACCACCATCCTTGCCCTGCTCGCGCTCGTGAGCTCATCATTCCTCGTCACGCCCAGCGCGCAGGCCCAACAGAACGACCAGCCCTCGGGCGCCTGGCACGGCCAGGACTCGGAGTTCGGCAGCATCCGCGCACCATACTCCGTTGACATGAACGGGGATCGGGTGCCCGTCGAAGCGAAGATCGTGCTCCGCAAGTCGTACGAGGACAAGGACAGCCGCTTCTTCATGTTCGCATGGACCGTGCAGGGCACGCCCCTTGACGTCAAGTTCGATCACCTCACCCGCTCGGACAACGGGCAAGAGATGACGTGCTATCGCATGGAGGGCTCGTCCACGGACCAGCTGAAGTGCTTCGTGGACCTCAGGGAGCTGCCGCCCGTGGGCACCGAGATCTACATGACTGGCACGGTGGGCTCGTCGCGCACGGGCCAATTCCAAGTCGGCGCCATCGTCATGGCGTTCACGTACACCTGGACCACCGTCAGCACGAGCAACGGCCTCGACGCACAACTCTACGGCTACTCGTTCGTGAACGTGCAGAAGGCGACGAGCGGAAGCCGGGCGCTGGGCGGACTGGGGAACGCCATCCCTGGCGTCGGCGTCCTTGGCATGATAGGTGCCGCCGCGCTCGTGGCGGTCGTTGTGGGACGTCGCCGCGTCAGCAAGTGAACGCATCCACGCCATCGAGCGGACGCGAACACGCGACGACGCGAACACGCGAGCACCCCAACACGCCACTTGGGCCGAGGACGGGCGGATGGTGATCAACCTCGATCGCACGGGTCTTGATCCTTGTCATCTCGCCAACCGCTCGGATAGAACGCGATAGGGCGCGCCGACTGGTTCAGTCGGACCGTGCTGAGTCCATGCGCGACGCGGGCGGCCTCAACCGCCCGCGTCGCACGCCCTATCTATACGAAACTGCCCACATGGAGTTGAAGCACGCCCGACTGAGACTTTCCACCCGCCTGGACATAGTAGGGAACGCCTGGGAGCGCAACGAACACGGCCTTCGCGTTGCCGCCTTCCCCAGGCCAGTTGTCCCCGAAGCCGAGCGGGACAGCCTGATCGGTCGGCGAGCGTCGTCTAGCCACCAACTCTTTAACTGGCTCGCCCCTGACCAGTTCGATTCTCGGGTTTTCTCATGACTCAAAACGAAGTCAGGGCCAACGTCTCCGTGGCCGTCAAGTCGGCCAGCAACGGCGTGGAGACTGACTACACCCTTCTCATCAATTCAGTCCTCGACACCGAACTCATCATGCTCGACAAGGATGGCCTCGTCCAGACGTGGAACACGGGCGCAGAGATCCTCAACGGCTACAAGGCGATCGAAGTCGTCGGGAAGCCCGTCACGCTCTTCTACACCAAGGAGGACGCGAAGAATGGTCTTGCCGAACGCGAGTTGCGCACGGCGCTGCAGACCGGCCGCTTCGAAGGCGAAGGCTGGCGCGTCAAGAAGGGCGGCGAGAAGTTCTGGGCGGGCGTCGCCATCGCCACCATCACTGACAGCAACGGCGTCCACAAGGGCTTCGTGAAGATCGCCCGCGACCTCACCGAGCGCATCGAGCGCGAGGGCTTGCTCCAGAAGCAGCGCGACGAGATCAACGCCCTCTCCACGCCAGTCATCCAAGTGTGGGCCAAGGTCCTCGTGCTGCCCGTGATCGGCACGCTCGATAGCCAGCGCGCCGCGCGGTTGACGGAGAACCTCCTCACGGCGATCAGCGCGAAGGAAGCCGAGTTCGTCATCGTCGACATCTCTGGCGTGCCCAGCATCGACACGCAAGTCGCGCACCATCTCCTCAAGACGATCCAAGCCGCTCGCCTGATGGGCGCTCGCACGATCCTCAGCGGCGTGCGCCCCGAGACTGCCCAAGCGATGGTGCACCTCGGAATCGAGTTCGCGAGCATCCAAAGCCGCGCGACGCTGCGCGACGCCCTCCAACTGGCGCTGCGCCTCATGGGCGCGACCACGAACGACATCGCCGACGCGGGCAAGCGCAACGCGAACGCGGGCGTCGCCGGGATCATGACTGAAGCGCCATGACTGCCGAATCGACGCCCATCCTTCGGGTCGGCGACACGCTCTTCGTGAGCCTCCGGGGCGATCTCGACGACGAAACGATCCTGCGCCTCGAAGGGCAGATCACGCAAGAGATCGCCCGCACAGACGCGCGCGGCGTTCTAATCGACGTGAGCGGCCTCGTCATCGTCGATTCGTTCATCGCGCGCGTCCTCGCTCGCGTCGTGGGAATGATCCGGCTCCTTGGCGCGGAAGCCGTCGTCGTAGGCATCCAACCGGCGGTCGCGATCACGCTCGTCGAGCTGGGCGTGAACATGGCGCAGATCCACACAGCGTTGG
>JBAZZN010000183.1:0-5863 GCA_041658815.1 Thermoplasmatota archaeon | reverse complement strand
CTCCAGCGTCCGCCTCTTCTTTCGTGATGCAAAGCGGCGGAATGTAGCGCACGCTGCTCTTGCCGCACGGCAGCAGGATGAGGCCACGCTTGTACGCCTCCTCCACGACGCGGTCCTTCGTCTTGGGATCGAACGCTTTCGTCTTGCGGTCCGTGACGAATTCCGTCGCCAGCATGAGTCCAAGTCCGCGCACGTCGCCGATGCAAGCGTGCTTCTCCTTCAGCTCAAGCAAGCGCTTCTTGAGGTGCGCGCCGACCTTCTCGCTGTTCTCGACGAGCTTCTCCTGCTGGAGGACATCAAGCACCGTGAGCGCCGTCGTGGTGGCAAGCACGTTGCCGCCGTACGTGCTCGAATGCGCGCCGCTCACGTCGAAGTCCAACTCCGCGCGCGCGACCACGGCGCCCATCGGCATGCCGTTCGCTATCCCCTTCGCAAGAAGCATGATATCAGGAGTGACGCCGTGGTGCTCCATCGCGAAGAGTTTGCCTGTCCGCCCGAAGCCAGATTGGACCTCGTCGGCCACGAGCAGGATGCCGTGTGTGTCGCAGAGCTTCCGCAGCTTCGTGACGAAGCTCTTGGGCGGCACCACGTAGCCCCCCTCGCCCTGCACGGGCTCGAACCAGACGCCGGCCACGTCATCGGGCGGGAGCATCGTCCCAAAGAGCGTGGTCTCGATGTAGTCGATGGCCTTGTCCGCCAGCTCATCTGGCTTCTCGTAGCCATCGATGCCCCAGATGTTACGGTAAGGGTTCGGGTAGTGCGCGTGCGTCGTGCCGCCCATCCACGGGAAGAAGCCGCGCTTGTGCACTGGCTTGGACGCCGTCATCGCGAGCGAGCCCATCGTGCGCCCGTGGAACGCGCCCACGAAGGCGACGAACTGAGAGCGTCCCGAGTGGTACTTCGCTATTTTGATGGCAGCCTCGTTCGACTCTGTGCCAGAGTTCGTGTAGAACACTTTCTTGGGGAACGTGCCCGGCGTCGCGCGCGCGAGGCGTTCCGCGAGCTCCACTTGGCTATCATAATAGAAATCCGTGCCCGCGAAGTGCACGAGCTTGGCGACCTGGTCTTGCATCGCCTTCACGATGCGGGGGTGCGAGTAGCCGCAGTTGACGACGCCCACGCCACTCGTGAAGTCGAGGAACGTGTTCCCGTCCACGTCGGTCACCCAAACGCCCTTCGCGGACGCAGCGGCCACTGGGGCGGTCTTCGTGGTCGTCATGAGCGCGCGCGCGTCGCGCTCGACGATCTTCTGTGCATTTGGGCCGGGAACGGGGACTCGGATCTGGGGCTTCATGGTGGAACCTCGCACGCGCGATGGACGACGTCAGCCGCACCGCGGGATAATGCTTTGGATTCCGCAGTCCATCGTGATGACTGTGTTTACGGGTGCAGTACAATTACGAATGACGCCAATCGAACTATGTTTTTCGTCGTGATTTGGCTGACTGCTCCGCCGGGTCAACCTGCGCCGCCAGCGCCCACCACGGCCGACCCTTGGGCATCGATGGCGTGTCTCACAGCACGCGCGTAGGGGTCGTCCTGAAGGAGCCTCTTCAGGGCAGGTTTGGCCGTTCGCCGCGCCTCTCTCGTGAGGATCGGCCGGATCGCGCGGGAAGCGTGCGCGAGCGCCAGGAGCGCGCGCTCGCGGGGAGCAGCAGCCTCGCCCAGCGACAGGGCCTCATGCACCCTCGTCACCACGCGCGCATGGGCCCCCCGATCGTGCAACGCGTGGCGCTGCACGGGGATGAGTCCAAACCACGCGCCCTTCCTCACCAGAAGTATCCCCCGCTGGGCGAGCACATCGTACGTGGCGCGGGGGGCGTCTCCCATGCGCCACCCCAGCGACCAGACCCACGAGTCGGCCGACCGCGTTCTCCGCGAACCGACCAGACGGTGCAGCGCCTCGTCGAGCCGCGCATCGCCCACGCTCGACTCGTCCAACACGCGCACGCGCTTGTCCACCACGGTGATGTGACCATGCAGCGCCAAGTCCTCCAGCAAGGCCCCAGCCACCGCGTAAGCCACGCTGCTGCGAAAGGCGAAGCGCATGCGGCCGTTCTCGGGAGAGAACGCCAGAAGCACCAGGTCGTCCGCGAGCACGTCCACACCGCGCGCTGAGCATCAGAGTACTTAGCGCTTCTCGCTTGATCGGCCCACTCAGAGCCCGTAGAGCTCCGGCCGCAGTCTCGGCAGGAAAGCCATCAGCACGGACGGCTCCGTGAGCGCCGTGCGCGTGAAATGTCCGCGGCTGAGCCATCCGACGGCGCCGGTCTTCTTGCCGATGTCGGGGATCCCGCTGATCTGTGAGACGACGTCTCCCACGCTTCGGCCTTTGCGGAGTTCAGCGGCGACGGATTCGGGGTAGTAGAATCCTGGGCCTTGGCCGTGCGTGGTTCGTCCTGCGCGGTCGATGACGACGCATGCTTGCACGTCGAACGTGACGCCAAGCGCAGTGATATCAAAAAGGCCGGCTTCGACTCCGACGCCGAAGTCGGCGTCTGGCCACGCGGCGAGGGCGGCTCGCGCGCGGGTGGTCGCGCCTTGCCAGGTCGCTTCCTCGAATGGCTGGTGCGCCACGTTGCTGTCCACTGCGAATCCACGTACTTCGGCTGCGCCATAGAGGCGCGTGACCGCGCGGCGGGTGGCTTCGAGCTTCACGGGGTTGTCGCTGCCAAGCGCGATGCGGACGGGGCGCTTGAGGCGTCCTTCTATGTCCACTTCGCCCGCGCGCACGCGCGTGGCCTTGATGGGCCGCGCGTCATCGCCCAAGACGTAGGGGGCTTGCACGATTCGTAGCGGTGCAAGGCCGCGCTGGGCTCGCCCTTGGTTGATGACCTCGGCCGTGCTCGCCGTTTCTTCAGTGACGGCGACCGCGTCGAACTGGGGTTCAAGCGCGAAGCCGACTGGGGTGTCGATGGGTCGGAGGTCGGCTCGCGCGAGGTAGCCGCGCTCGCGCAGGAACGCTGTGAGGTCCGCGACGCGCTCGGCGTACGGGCGCACTTGGCGCTCGCGGCGCGCGTTGGCGAACTCGTCAGTCGTGACGCCGATGCTGACGCCTTGGTCGCCTGCGGCGAAGGCAGCGTCGAGGAGCGCGCGGTGGCCGCGGTGGAGGACGTCGAACGTGCCTCCCATCGCCACGCGCGTCATGACGTGTCGAACCCGCGTGGGCGACAAATACCCTTTCTCACGTAGCCATGAGCGTCACGTCGCCGTTCGTGGTCGTGACAGTGACGAGCGACCGGATGGCGCGTGCATCGTAGTTGGTCGAGCGGAACGTGCGGTGCGTGCAAGGCGGCGTGTAGTACTGTGAGCCCGTGGGGCAGTCGCCCTTCTGGCCGTCGCTCATCTGCACGTTCACTTGCCCGTTGGTGGTGGTGAGGGTCGCGTCGTAGCCGTGTTGGGCGTCCTCTGGGACTTCGAGTCGGACGTTCCCGTTCGTGGAGCTTCCAGTGAGGCGCCCGGGGCCAGTGACCCTGAGCTTGCCAGCAACGTCGCCGTTCGTGGCGGAGAGCTGGACCTGCGTGACGTCCGCGCTGACGCTCACGTGTCCGTTCGTCGTGCGCAGCGACAGGCCGTCCGTGGCGAGGTCAGTGAGCGTCACGTCCCCGTTCGTGGTCGTGCCCACGAGGACGTACGTGATGCTTGGCGGGAGGCCGACGTCGAACGTCGCGCTGTAACCGCTGCCCTCGCCGTCCTTCTTGGCGTGGGCCTGCAAGAAGTGCGATGCCCCCTCGACGTGGCTCCACGAGAACTGGATGTTGTCGAGGTTCTTCTTTGCCTCGTCCAAGGTGGAGCCGGTCGCGTGGAGCGTCGCGACGAAGCCCCATTTGCCGGCACCCGCCGTGTGGAACGTGACGTCACCATTGAACGAGCCCACGTCCACGTCCATCTTCGTGATCCCACTGATCGTTCCGGCGACGGTGATCGTGCGCGTCGCACAGAACGTCTGGCTCTTCGAGAGCGAGCCGCCGTCGGCGCACACGGTCGCATCGTCCATGCGCTTCTCCGAGCCCGTCATGTCGCCGCCGGTGTTGGGCGTGCGCGTGCCGGCTGGGGCTTGTGGTTGGTCCGGGGAGATGCAGCCCGCGAGGAGAGTGATGACAAGGAACGTTGGGAAGACGAAGCGTCGCATGGATACCGCCTCGGTGTCCTACCCAGATCGGTGTTCAAGAAGGCTTTGGACCACCCGTTGAAAGCAGAAGTGAGGGGCCAGGGGTGCACGCCCTGGCCCGGATGGTGACGTGGGAAGCGGGCCCGGCGTGCTTCCCTCTCCTGCGCCCGCGATCGGGCGTGCCACCGAACCATCTTCGCTGGTTTACTATTTTCGTAATTTCGCGAAACCAGGAAACTAAGATTGATACCCTTAGAGGGCCACACCCGATGCACGCGAACCATGGCTTCTGATGGGTGGTCACTCCGGCGCGACGCGGTCGAGATCGCGCGCATCGTGCGCATCCTCGACGCTAGCGTCAACATCGAGATCCTGCGAACGCTCGCGGAGGCCCGGCGTCGCGGCGAAGGGTGGATGTATCTCTCGCAGATCGCGGAGAAGATCGGTGAAGCGCCTGGCACCGTTGGCGGCGCGATCGAGAAGCTTACCCCCCTCCTAGAGGAGAAGCGCGAGAAGGGTTTGCGCTACTTCCGCTCGGTCGTGACGGACGTCCACATCACTGTGGAGCGGTCCAGTTCGAAGCGAGCCGCGCTTCCAGCTCGCGCGCTTGCTCGCGGACGTCGACGCCCTTCCGGCGAGCGATGACGAGCCGCGCCACATCCGTCCTCATCAAACCGCCCCGCCGCGCACGCTCCTCTGCCGCGGGGTCGGGCGACCAGTCCTTCGCGGGGGGCGCGTCGTGTGGGCCCTCGTCGTCCGCCACGTTCTCGCGCGGGCGGAAGTTCACTGGGATCTCGACGGCCCCCGCGTCGAAGTTCGCGCGAAGCGCTTCGCCTTCTTCGACGAGGAGGCCGGCTTGGATGGCGCGCGTGACGAGGCGCTTGGTGGGGTCGGGCGAGAGCCAACGCAGGTCGAACGTGAGCATGTGGAGCAGCTTGGCGCGCTCCATCACATCTGCACCGCGGCGCTTGTACGCGAATGCCAACGTGCGGACGAGGTCACTCGTCACGCTTTTGCCTCCTCCGTCAGGTCGATGGGCCCGACGATGGCTCCCTGATAGCCCCACGTCTGCAACTCCGAGGCGAGATGACTGCTCGCGCCTTGGAGCCAACGCGGCGTCGTGCTCGAGGGGAAATGACGCACGACGTCAGCGTCGGCCTTGTCCGTGAGGAACACCAGGCCGATGCCCAGGTCCTGCGCGAGCTGCGCGACTTGCGTGGCGGAGCGCGCATCCTGGGGGTGAGGGAGGAACTTGCCGTGGGGAAACTCGAGCCCCACATAGAGCGCGCCCTCTTGTGCGATGGCTGCTGCTTCTTCGAGTTCGCTGGCGCGGCGCAACGTGTTCCACCGCATCGTCACGGTCTCCGCACCGGCAACGAACAGGTCCATCGCGTCCGTGGCGTAGCGGGATCCCGCGTCAACCCACAGCGTGCGCTTGCGGCCAGCTTCCTGGATGAACTCAAGGTCCGCGTCGTTCGCGCGGACACCACCAGCGTCCACGAGCACGATGCGACCGAACCGGGCAGCGAGCCGCGTGAGGACGACGCTGGGGTCAGCGGCGGGGTACTCGGGGAAGCGCCCGCGCTCGAGGTGGACGAGGGGAAGCGTCTCGAAGCTCACGCGTGACGCACGGGGGGCGTGGGCCAAGAAGCTTCTGCGAGCCAGCGCGATCAAGCGCGGGCCGACCTTCAAGTGCAGGTTCCTGCATCGGCGGGGTGGCCGCGATGACGAGGAATCCACAACTGACCCCCC
>JBAZZN010000182.1:0-5902 GCA_041658815.1 Thermoplasmatota archaeon | reverse complement strand
CCGTCCGTGGTAACGAGTGCGCCACCAAGTTCGCTGGCCACGAGCTCACCAGCGACTACATCCGCCGCCTCACGCGCAGGAAGCACTCGAAGATCGACGCCGTCGTGGACGTCACGACCAAGGACGGCTTCAGCTTCCGCATCAAGCCCATGGCCGTCACGGAGCGCCGCGCCCAGTCCTCGCAAGAGCAGGAGATCCGCCGCATCTGCGAGCGCGTCATCTCCGGCGCCGCTGCGGAGCACGATCACGCCACGTTCATCAAGGAAGTCGTGAACGGTGACCTCGGCCAGGTCATCTTTCAGCAGGCCCGCAAGATCTACCCATTGAAGCGCGTCGAGATCCGCAAGTCAGAAGTCGTGTCTGAGCCCCAGACCTACTTCGAGACCGTGGACCTCTTTGCCGCGCCCACGCCGGAGCCAACGCCCGAGCCCACGCCGGAGCCCGCGCTCGAAGCGGCGCCCGCCGCGGAAGGCGCGGCCGCCGCCGAAGCGCCGCCCCTCGTGGAACCCGCAACCGAGCGGCCATAATCGAGCGACCTCCTCGCCCATGGTCGACATCCTCACGCCGGCCAAGCTCCTCCAAGTCCTCGCGGTGGGCTTGGTCGGCGTGTACACGTACAAGAAGGACATGCTGAACGCGACTGGGGCGTTCACAGCATTCGTCATGGGTGCCCTCATCGTCCTTTTCACGAATCTCTTGTGGCTTTTCCTTCTCTTTGCGCTGCTTGGTCTCGGCTCGGCCGCGACCCGCTTCCGATTCAGGGAGAAGCAGGTCAAGAAGGTCAGCGAGAAGCAAGGGGGCCGTCGGAGCACACGAAACGTCGTGGCCAACGGCGCCACTCCCGTGGTCTTCGCCGTCCTCGCACCGCTCGTCGCGAGCACGTTTGGCCCCAACGTCGCGGGCGTCGCGTACGTGAGCGCCATCGCCGTCGCGGCCGCCGACACGTTCGCAAGCGAGTTCGGCAGCCTCGCCGCGCGTGTGCGTCTGATCACGACGTTCAAGGTCGTCCCAGCAGGTGTGGACGGCGGCGTCTCGTGGCAAGGCCAGGCCGCTGCGCTCGCGGGGGGCCTCCTCATCAGCCTCCTTGGTGCGCTCTTCCTGGGCATCGCGCCCCTTTGGATCCACACGGACGCACCCATCATGCGCGTGACGTGGCTCACGGTCCTCCTGCCCACGCTGATGGGCTTCGTGGGCTGCCAGGTCGATAGCGTGATCGGCGCGACGCTGGAGGACGGGGGTCTCTTCACCAAGGAGGAGACGAACCTCCTCGCGATCAGCGTCGGCGCGGTGCTGGGGCTCGTGCTCGCGCTGGCGCTTCATGTCTGATATCTACGCCCCGTGTGGGCCGCTGCGCGGGGCCATCCCCGAGGGCCCGAGTCGCCCGTGGCGCCCGAGGACGCACGGATCCATCTCATGCGTGCGATGGTTCCCACCGTCGCCCTCGGGCGACTCGGGCTACCACGGGTCCGCGGGAACTTGCGCCGCAGGCAGCGGAATGGGCGCCCGATTCAAGCTCGGTCCGCGCGTTCTCGGCCAGATGATCGAGTACACCATTGGCACGAGCTGGGAAGCGCTCTTCATCTTCACGCGCGGTGAACGCTGATATCTGGATCCCGTGGGGCCTGTCCATCCTGTTCTGTCATGGCGAGCGGGCGGGCTTGACCTAGAACGCGTCTGCGGACGCGTCTTGGTCCTTGCTCACGCCACGCTCGCCACGAGCGCCACGACACGCCAGTTGAAGAATGCCAGGCGGCGCGCTCGCCAAACGAGTGGCGCTTCGTAGCGACCGTAGCGATCGTGGCGTGGTCTGGTCATGTGCGAGCACCCCCACCTGGGCGCGGCCGCGAGTGCACGATGTTATCGGTCAAGCCACGGGCGGGCGCAACGCTGAAGCGGAGTGCGGCGCTGCGACGGCTGTGACCGAAAAAGCCCTCCTCATCATCCTCGACGGCTTCGGCCTGCGCGACGAGGAGGACGGCAATGCCATCAAGGCAGCCAAGGCACCCACGCTCGCCAAGTTCGCCGCGCACCTCTCCCGCACGCACTTGGAGACCAGCGGCTTGGCCGTGGGCCTCCCCGAGGGGCAGATGGGCAACTCGGAAGTGGGCCACATGAACATCGGTGCGGGGCGCGTCATCTACCAGATGCTCACGCGGATCGACAAGGCGATCGCGGAGAGTGACTTCTTCCACAACCCTGTGCTCGTCGAGGCCGTCGAGAAGGCCAAGACGAGCGGGGGCAGGCTGCACCTGATGGGCTTGCTCTCGGATGGCGGCGTGCACTCTTCCCAGGAGCACTTGCATGCGCTCCTCAAGCTCGCGCAGCAGCGGGGCCTCACGAGCGACCGAGTCGTGGTGCACGTCTTCACGGACGGCCGCGACACCTCGCCAACGGGGGGCCTTGGTTACGTGGCGGACCTTGAAGGCGTGATGGAGGGTCTCGGCACGGGGGTCATTGCCACCGTGGCGGGGCGATATCACGCGATGGACCGCGACAAGCGCTGGGACCGCACGAAGAAAGCGTACGATGCCATCGTGAATGGCAAGGGACTGGACGCGCGGAGCGCCGAGGAATACCTCAAGCAATGCTATCAGGCTGGCGTGACGGACGAGTTCGTCGAACCTGCCGTCATCAGGCCCGACCTGCGCGTGAGCGACGGGGATGCGGTCATCTACTTCAACTTCCGGCCTGACCGCGCGCGCCAGCTCACGCGAGCGCTGGGTGAGACGGGCTTCGGCGGCTTCCCCGTGGATGACCGCCCCCGCATCCACCTCGCGACGATGACGCGGTACGAGGACTCGTTCGCGTTCCCCTTTGCCTTCGCGGACGAGCGGCCGCGTGACGTCATCGGCGAGATCGTCTCCCGAGCAGGCCTCAAGCAGGTGCGCATCGCGGAGACCGAGAAGTACGCGCACGTCACGTACTTCCTTAACGGCGGCGAAGAAGCGCCGTTCCCTGGCGAAGAACGTGCGCTCGTGCAGTCGCCTAAGGATGTCGCGACGTACGACAAGAAGCCCGAGATGTCCGCCGCCGGCGTCTGCGACGCCGGCATCGGCGCGCTTCGCGCAGGAACCGACCTCATCGTCATGAACTTCGCGAACTGCGACATGGTCGGCCACACGGGCGACTTTGACGCGACCGTGCGCGCCGTCGAGGTCGTGGACGCGTGCCTCCACCGCGTGCTGTCAGCGGCGCGCGAAGCACGCTATCACGTCTTCATCACGGCTGACCACGGGAACGCAGAGGAGATGCGCAACCCCGACGGCTCGCCGCAAACGGCACATACGACGCTGCCCGTGCCGCTCTTCTACTGTGGGCCGCATGGGGGGCGCAAGCTCCGGCCAGGCATCCTAGCGGACGTCGCTCCCACCATGCTCGCCGCGATGGGGCTGCCGCAGCCAAAGGCGATGACGGGGCGGGCTCTCTTCGTGGAGTGAATGGTCTCTTCCCAACGAAAAGCGAGCGTTCTTGCGGGTCGCGAGCGAGCCGGGCTCAGATGCGTTCTGCCATCCTTCTCGTCCTGGCCTTGGCGTTGGCGGGGTGTGCATCACTTGACCCGGCCGCTTGCGGCGACCTGGGTGCGCGCGACGATGTGCGGTCCGGTTCGACGCGTGGATCGCAGGGCGACCGACGCACATCATCCAGAACGGGGCGCTTCATGTTCACGCCAAGAATCCAAGACGCCAAGAATCCAAATGTTGGGTGACCCAGGAACTTGGTTGGTGTCTTGGGTTCTTGGCGTCTTGGCGTGACCTTGCACGCACACCCGTAGATCCAACGGGGGCAATGTGTCCTGGGGCTGCCCCTGTCGCCAGCCTCAAATGAGGGCGCATGCGTCCATGCATCCATGACGCAACTCAGGGCGGACCGCAAGCGCGACGCTGACTTGCCGCTCGCGTGCCCCCGTGATGGCCGAGCGATGGAGACGCTGCACCGCGACGGCGCAACGTTCGCGCGCTGCGGCGGCTGCGGCGGCCACTGGCTCGATCAGGAGGAGGTGCGCCGCGTGAGCACGGAGGACGAGTCATCCGCACTGGTGTCCCGTGTCGAGGCCCGCTCAAGCCCATTCGCGTGCCCGCGTTGCCAAGCGCCCTGCGTGACCGCGTGGGTCGGCGATGTGCGCGTGGACGGCTGCACCGCATGCCACGGCGTTTGGCTTGACGCGCCCGAAGTCGCCGAGGCCAAGCGCGCGGCGAGCACGTGGACGACGAGCGAACGCCCGGGGCGGCGGTTCGCCGCGTTCGTGGCTGACCTTTGATATCACCGCCCGGCATACCGCAGCAGCTTCGCGCCTTCCTCGTCGAGGAGGCTCTGCATGTGCGCTTGCAGGCCGTACTCCACGAGGAGCGCGGACTGGAGGACGCTCAGGTCGAAGGCGACGTGGTGGTCCGCTCGGCGTTGCTTGTTCTGCACGAAGCGGCGGATGCCCAGCTCGCCTCCAGAAACGATGGCTCGCGCTTCGGTGGGGCTGAGGAAACGGTCGCGCAGTCCGCGCACGCGGTCGGAATCGATGGCTTTCGTGAGCGCGGCGATGCTGGCCTCGGCGTACTCTTCGAGCTTGAGCGGCGCTGGCTCGACGGTGGGTCGGCGCCCGATGTTGAGGACACGCGAGGCTGCCATGCGGAACGTCTCGTTGGTGCGGTCGAGCCACTTCGCGCCGAACGCGCCCGCGTAGTCCTTTGGGTCGATGAGCTTCGCGTAACCGCGCGTGGGCAGGTCCAAGTGCTGCTTGACGAGTTGGCTGCGGAGCGTGGTCTGCCCGAGGCGCGTGTGCAGCACCTTGACTTCTCCTTCCTCCACGTTGGGGTAGTCGAAGTCGAACTGGGCGAGGATGCTGCGCGGTTGGCCTTTGAGGTCGAAGCGGGGCAGGCTGACGAGGAGCATGTCGCGGCCCAGGCCCCCCGCGTGGAAGTGGTGGAACCCCATCTTCGCCCCGGCGATGGGCGCGCCCGGGATGGCGACCTCGTGCGCCCGCATGTCGAGCTTGCGGGCGGCCGGTGCGGGCGCGAGCAGCTGCCAGCGCATGTCAGTCGCGCTCGCGCGGTAGTAGGTGCCTTGCAGTGATAGGCGCTCTTCGAGCTGCTTGAGGGCGAGACGCAACTTCTCGGTCGTGTCGAGGCGCATCTCTTCGACGACCACTTCGGTCGCGTCGCGGCTGCCTGCTGGCATCTCCGTCAAGCTGAAAAGGAACTCGTTGGCGGTCCGCGGTTCGATGAGCGCGTGCACCTCGTGCGTGCGCTGGTCGTCCAGGTACACCCAATGGCGGCCCAACGCCGCAGGAGTCGTCGGCATGAAGGGGCCGTTCATGGCTCTGCGGCAAGCCGGTTAAATAGGTCACCTTCGGGGTGCGAGGGACCATTCCAGCTCGAAGAACACCCTGGGCTTTAAGTGCCCCGGATTCCAATCCCGCCGCCGCTGGCTTATGGGGAACATGCCGAACAAGTGGGGGGGCCGCGCAGCGGCGCTCTTCGTGGGCTTGCTGGTCGCCGTTGGCGCGTACTTCCTGGGCTCCCTCGTGGGGGACCGGCTCGCGAACGGGTTCACGTTCGATTGGTACCGCCACGCGGGCGCTGCTTCGTTCCCCGCGTCTGACGTGCTCCTCACGGTCGCTCTCGTCGCGGCGGCGTTCAGCATCGTTGCCCTCGCCCTCGTGACTGGCCCCACGGCGGTCCTGACCCGCTGGCGAAGCAAGCGCCTCCGGTTCACGCCCCCGATCGTCACGGAGCCCGTGAGCCTGGACGTGCACGCTGGCCGTCTTTTCGTCGCGCTCCCCATCCTTGGCGCGTTGCTCGCCACGCTCGTCGCCTACGGCCTGTTCCAAGCGCCGCTCACCCAGGACGGCGTCGCCATCACGAAGCTCTCCACGAACGGCTACATGCTCCTCACTGGCATGGCCGCAGCG
>JBAZZN010000181.1:0-5945 GCA_041658815.1 Thermoplasmatota archaeon | reverse complement strand
GCGGCGGCGAAGCCTCTGTCTCCTGGCCTTCGCGCGCGTACGCGACGACGTACGAGTGGTATGCTCGCGCGGACGACGGCGACGCTGCGACCGTGTCGAGCGTGTGGTCATTCACCACGCGCGAAGCCCCGCCCTTGAGCAACCTCCCCGCACTTGCCCCACACGCGCCCATCGACATCGAGAGCGACGCCGATTTCACACCAGAGAACGGCGTCACGGGCGGGACGGGCGCGCCCGACGACCCGTACGTGATCGAAGGGTGGGACATCCAGGGCGCAGGGCAGGTGACCGCCGTTTACATCAAGGGCACGACGGCGCATTTCGTCGTGCGCAACGTGTACGTGCACGACTCCTACAGTGGCGTTTCGCTAGTCGGCGCTGTGAACGCGAGGATCGAGAACGTCGTCGCGAGCGGCAACGACCTCTTCGGGATAGGCCTCTTCGACGTGACTGGCGCCCTCGTGCAAGGCTGCAGCGCGCTTGATAGCCCCATCGGCATCGAGATCGTGCACGGATCGGGTAACACGATCGTGGGTTGCGATGCGCACGGAAACACGGGCACCGACCTGATAATCGACGGCTCGCCCCACAACAACCTGCGCGCCAACGCGATCGGCGCCACCTTCAAGGTCAATCCCCAGGATGGACCGGAGCCACTCGCCGGCTACGAGCAGGACATCGATCCGTCCAACACCATCGGCGGCAAGCCCATCGTCTATCTCGTGGGCACAGACGGCGCCCTCGTGGATGGAGCGACGATGAACGTGGGACTCGTGACGCTCGTCCACGCCCGCAACGTGACGCTGCTGAACCTGGATCTCACCCAGCAAGTCCTCCTCGCGGACGTGACAGACTCAACGATCTCGAAGTGCGAAGTCAGCTCTCCCGCCAACGGCAACATCCTCGACGCGAGCAACGCGGGCATCCTCCTCATCGGCTCTTCACGTAACGCGATCACGGACTGCGACTTGCACGACAACGCCTACGGCCTCCTCATGCTTGATGGTTCGAACGACAACGTCGTCACTCGCCTCATCGCGCACAACAACACGGGCAGCATCAACAGCTACGGCGTCGTCGTGGACGCCTCTTCGGGCAACCGGATCGAGGATTGCCGCCTTGCCGACAACATGGTGGGCGGATTGCGCTTGGTCTCCTCGAACCAGAACGTGATCGACGGGTGCACGGCATGGGCAACCCCAGGGAACGAGGATGGAGGGACGTATGGCTTCGTCGTGGAGGACTCGAGCTGGAACTCGCTCAAGAACGTCGTGACCAATCTCCCGTGGGATGGGATTCTCCTCACAGACTCGCCCAACAACACGATCGAGGACTGCCTCACGACGCGCGCGGGCATCGAGCTGAAGGATGGCTCGAACGACAACGTAGTGACGGGCTGCACCCTTGGGGGCGAACTCTCGTGGTTCGCCGGGATCGGCATCGACTCGTCCACGCGCAACGTACTCCGGAACAACGCCATCACGGAGAATGGCGGCCTGAGCATCGACAAGTGGAGCTGGAACGGCGGCTTCCCACCAGACGAATCCGATTTCGTCCAAGACATCGACGCGTCGAACACCATCGATGGCAAGCCCATTCTCTACCTCGTTGGCCAACGCGACCTCGTCCTCGACTCGCCTGACGTCGGGTACTTGGGCATCGTCGCGTCCAACAACATCACCATCAACGATGTGACACTGGATCACCCCAACACGGAAGGGCTCCTTCTCGTGAACGTCCAGAACGTGACCGTCGAGCGCTGCCGCATCGAGGCCCAAGGCATCGGCATCGCTGCGTTCCGCGCACGCGACTCCACCGTTTCGCACTGCACGATCGACGACGGATCGACCGGAACGATCCACAGCGGGGGAATCTGGCTGGTCGACTCTGCCGGCGGCATCGTCCTCTCGAACGTGACCGCGAATGGCATCTCGCTTCGCGGCACGAACGGCGCCACGATCCGCGACTGTGACGTCACTTCGATGAGGATCATGGACTCGAACAGTAACACTGTCACCAACTGCGCCGTCCACGGCGTCTCCAATTCTGCGAAGATCCAGCTCTTGAGATCAAGCAGCAACACCCTGGCCCATTGCCTCGTTAGCGATAGTTCCTGGGTGGGCCTGCAAATGTCGCTTGCCTCCAACGGCAACACGATCGACCAATGCGTCCTCCGCGACAACGTGCTGGGACTCTTGGTCTCCACGAACAACAACCTGATGCGAAACAACGTCTTCGCGAACCGCCTGCCGGGGATCGGGGAGATCGTCCACCTTGGCGACACTGGCATCAGCCCGCCTATGGGCGTGGGCCAAGCCGCCGACGGCGGAACGGGGAACGCGTGGAACGGCAACTACTGGACGGACTACTACGGAGTGGACCAAGACGGAGATGGCCGCGGCGACACTCCACACCGCTGGGCGGCCGTCTATCAAATCGGCGTGAACACCAAGACTGACGATCTTCCGTGGATGGATCCCGTCGCCGGCTCGGGGCCAGCGCCCGTGGTCTCCTTCGCGTACGCCATGCACGGCCATCAGGCGCTCCAGTTCACCGACTGGTCCATGTCGCCAGGAGGCACGCTCGTGTCATGGGCGTGGAGCTTCGGGGATGGAAGCGGCGCTGGCACGTCGCAGGAGCAGAACCCAATCTACCGCTACGCCTCTGCAGGCACGTACCAGGTGAGTCTGACCGTCACTGACGATCAGGGGCGCAGCGCGACACACGTCACATCGCTCACGGTGCGTGAGGGCAACGAGCCGCCAGTGATCGCACACCCCGGCCACAAGACGATCGCAGAAGCGGCCCCACTCGCCTTCCTCATCGCCGTGAGCGATGCAGACAGAGACACCGTTCGCGTGAGCGCGACGAGCCTCCCCGCTGGCGCATCGTACGATGACTCGGCGCGCACGTTCTCATGGGTGCCATCGTTCGACCAAGCCGGCACGTACGCTGTGACGTTCACGGCCAACGATGGAGCGCTCGACACATCCATCAGCGTAGATATCACGGTCGTGAACGTGAACCGCGCGCCCGTGCTCGCGACGGTCATCGACAGAGCGGGGCGCGAGGGCGACGCCATCGGCTTCACGCTCAGCGCGACGGATCCCGATGGGGACTCCCCCGCGTACTCGGGCGAGGGTCTCCCGACGGGCGCCTCGGTCAACAGCGTCAGTGGTGCTTTCACGTGGACGCCCAGCTATCAGCAGGCGGGCTCGTACTCGCTGCGCTTCGTCGCCACCGACGGGACACTGTCGGACGCGAAGACGGCAACACTCGTCATCACCAACGTCCAACGCGCGCCCGTGCTGACGCCAATCGGGAACAAGGCCACTTTCGAGGGAGCCGCACTCAGCGTTAGCGTGAGCGCGTCGGACCCCGAGAATGACGCGCTAACGCTGCTGGCCTCGCCCTTGCCCGCGGGCGCGAGCTTCACGGATCGCCACGACGGATCGGGCGTCTTCTCGTGGACGCCTGGTGCGCACGCCCGCGGCGACTACGCAGTGACGTTCCGCGCGACGGATGGCATCGCCGAGGCGATCGAGACCATCGCAATCAGAGTCGCCGCCACGAATGGCGTCCCCAGCTTCACGCCAATTGGCAATAGGACGGTCAGCGAAGCTGACCAGCTCAACTTCGTCGTGAGCGCCATCGACTCGAATGGTGACACGCTCACGTACAGCGCAACCAACGTGCCGCGTGGTGCGAGCTTCGATGCGAACCGTCGCGTATTCTCGTGGCAGCCGGACTTCGCGCAGGCTGGCACGCACATCGTCGCCTTCCGCGTGACGGATGGCACGACGAGCGTGACCGAGAACGCGACGATCAACGTCACGAACGTGAACCGCGCGCCAATCGTCTCGGGCGCCACGAGCGCGACGGTCAAAGCAGCCCGCACGCTCAACATGGTCGCACCCATCGTGGACCCCGACGGTGACGCGCTCGACTACGTCTTCACGGGCCTCCCCGAAGGAGCGTCCTCCACCGGCGGCATCATCACATGGCGCCCCACGAGCGCACAAGTCGGCAACTACTCGGTGCTCGTGCACGCGACGGACGGAGCGTTCGCGACGCAAGCCACGCTCACCATCGCAGTCATAGAGAACCTCGCGCCCCTCGTGAGCGTGAGCGCGCCCGCAGCGGCCGAAGTCCTCGTGTTGACCAACTTCATGGCCAACGCGAGCGACCCAGACGGCACGAGCACGCCCGCCATTGCGTGGGACTTCGACGCGACCGACGGCTTCCAAGCACAACGCACGGGCGCCAACGTGACGTGGGCCTTCCCCGCGACGGGGACCTTCACCGTCACCGCACGCGCCACGGACGCTGATGGCATGCTGACGACCCAGACGTTCAGCGTGAGCGTGGACGACAACGTCGCGCTCCTCATCGAAGCCCTTGAGCAAGCCACGGATGGCACCACGAATGCGCGAGCAACCGTGACGAATTGGGATGGCTCCGGCATCGCCAACGCGACGGTCACCGTGAACGTCTATTACGAACCCATCGCTGGTGCTGGCAAGGTGCTCCTGCGCACGTTGACGGTGACGACTGGCGAGGACGGCAGCGTGCTCTTCGACATTCCGCAGGACACGCCGCTTGCGAACCTCAAGGGCACGCACGTACTCGAAGCGAGTGCCGTCACGCAAACGTCGCTTGGCGGTGACCAAGAAACGGCGGAGGACATGGACGAGTACACATCTTGAGCACGTGTAGGCGAGTTCGCGGGTGAGCGCTTGCACAGAGGAAGGCGTGTGCCGATGTCTAGTGGGTACTGAATCCACTACTTATTTACGCGAATCTAATCTTCCATAGAATGGAATTTGGGGTAATCAGAGATGCCGCAGATTAGGGAGGTTCTCGTGGAGCTGAATCCGTGGTGGAAGAAGCCCTTCGTCGCGGAGTACCAAGCGCGCGAGATCTATGACGAGATCCGAAAGTACCTCAAGATGAGGCACATCGTGGCGCTCACCGGGTTGAGGCGCGTCGGGAAGACCACTCTCGTCAAGAAGATCGCTGCGGACGCGATGCGTGACGGGCTCGATCCTCAAAACGTCCTCTCCACGAGAAGGAGGTCGCGCGGGCATTGGACGCCTACGTGCGGACGCTCGGGTTCCCGGAACTCGTTGACGTGACGGATCGAGCGATCGTCCGCAAGTACGTTCGCGAAGCGATCGTAGAGAAGATCATCTATCGCGACTTGCCCCGCATGGTCAAGATCAAGGATATCACCGTCCTTGAATCGCTTCTCAACATCATCGTGGAGGAGCCGGGCCAGCTCTTCGAGCTCGACTCGCTCGCGAGCGACCTCAAGATATCCCGCAGAACAGTCTCAGCGTACCTGTCGTACTTGGAGCAGTCGTTCCTCGTGCGGAAGCTTTACAACTTCTCGACGGGCCGCCGCAAGGTCGAGCGCAAGCTCAAGAAGTACTACCCGACCGTTGCCTCCGTGGACCTGCTCTTCCGAGACGACGACTTGTCGCGCTCGCGCGCCCTCGAGTGGCTCGTCGTTACTCAGCTCCGCGCAGAGTTCTTCTGGCGCGACGCCAGGAAGAACGAGGTGGACGTAATCCTCCCGGACGGGCCAACGGCAATCGAGGTCAAGTACGGTCGCACGGACGCGCCCGGACTCGTCGCGTTCGCGAAGAAGCACAAGGCGGCGAAGCTCTACGTGATTTCGTCCCGCGAGACGAGCACTCGCAAGATGGGTGGGGCGAGCGTTACGGTAGTGCCTGCGTACGAGTTTCTCCTTCGCAAGGCATGAGATCGACCCAAGGTCTTCGCCGCCCAAGCGTTCGCGTGTTCGCGTATTGGCGTGTTCGCGTCGGCACCGCAGGCTACGGCGGCACCTGACGCAAGTGGACCGTCCGCTGTGGGTACGGGATCTCGATGCCTGCCGCGTCGAACTCCTTCTTGATGGCGGCCCGGAGCTTCGACGGAACGCG
>JBAZZN010000180.1:0-5965 GCA_041658815.1 Thermoplasmatota archaeon | reverse complement strand
TGGCGGCGTTCCCCCAGAACCTCGCAGCTCACGTCGTGGTCCTCACCATGGGCGGCGCACTAGTGGGGACGGGCCTGCTGAGGATCGGTCAAGCCCCCGCCCCACGCATGGAGGAAGCCTGATGGAGACCATGATCTACGAGGACTTGGCGCTCGTGGTCGCTGAATGCGCCATCGGCGCTGGTGCCTACTTCGCCTGGCTTCGCGTTCGAAGCGACGCGGAGCGCGCGCCGTACCTCGCAGCCATCCTCGCGGTGCCCCCGATCCTTGCGCTCGTGAGCACGTTGTCCTTCATCCTCTTCTGGAGGAACCTCTCGTTCAACGTCCCCGAGATCGTCCTCACACTCGACATCATGCTCGCCGCTGGCGCCGTATGGGTCGTCGCCGTGCATCGCATTCCCCTCGAATCCCGGACGTTGCGCGAGACCCTCGCTTCCCAGCGCGAGACCAACGAGCTGCTCGACGAGATCCTGGAGAACACGCCCGCCGGGATCCTCCGCATCGATTCCGAGGGCACCATCCAATACGGGAACCGAGAATTGCTCCGCATCACTGGCGAGCACGGGAACCGGGAACTGCTGCACATCACCGGTGCGCCCACCGGCAAAGCGTTCCCTCACCTTGCCGCCAGCGACAAGCCGGCGGCCACGGATGAGGAACTGGAGACCAGCTTCGCGCGAGCCCTCAAAGGCGAGCCGTTCGGACCATTCGTCCGTGACGTGCAGATCGGCCCCCGAACTGTCACTGTGGAGGCCACGGGCATCCCCATCCGCACCGCCAACGGCGGGAACTCGAAGGTCACGAGCGTCCTCTTCTTCATCCGCGACATCACGAATGAACGCGAAGCCGCCAACAGCGTGGAGCACGCACGCGCACAGATGTTGCACTGCGAGCGCCTCGCCACGGTGGGCGCGCTCATGGCCAACGTCGCGCACGAGATCAACAACCCGCTCCAGTCAATGATCCTCGCGCTTGACGCCAACCAGAAGGTCCTGCGTGACGTCGAATCGGGCTCGTCCCCACTATCAATGAAGGAAGCCGTCGAGAAGCTCCGGAACGGCCAAGCCCTCGCGCAGCGCGGCGTGAACGCGGTCGCGCAGCTGTCGAAGAGCATCAAGGGCGTCGCTCGCCCCGGGGGCATGGATCGCAAGGAAGTTGACGCCAACGCGATCGCGAGCGGCGTGGTGTCCCTCGTGCGCGCCCGCCTCAAGCACACGGTCGAGGTCGTCACTGAGCTAAACGCCAAGCGACACGTGAGCGTGAACGAGGCAGAGATCGCTCAAGTCCTTCTCAACCTCGCCATAAACGCGGGCGAGGCAATGGAGAGCAGCAACGGTCCCCGCAGGTTGACCCTCCGCACGACCGACCGTCAGGATGGAGTGCTCGTCGAAGTCGCCGACACCGGCCCAGGGATCCCCCCTGAAGTGGCGGCCAAGCTCTACACGCCGTTCTTCACGACGAAGCCGGAAGGAACTGGTCTGGGGCTTTGCATCAGCCGCCGCCTCATCGAGCAACACGGGTCGCGACTCCTCCTCGTCACCGAGCCGGGCGAAGGGACGACGTTCTCCTTCACGCTCCCCCTGGCCCCATCGAGCGGCGGACCTTCACAAAGCGGACCGCTGATGGAGCACGGCCGACCCTGAACACTCCAGTGGCGACCATTCCGGGCCGCCATCATCATATGCCGCCGCACGCGTGGGCTCCTCGTGGACCCGGCGGCGACTCCCCTGATGCTCGCCGACGAGGTCGAGCGCATCCTCCGCGTCGCGCGCGAGTTCGACATCACGCGAGCCAAGTTCACTGGCGGCGAGCCGATGCTGCGCCGCGACCTCGAAGCGATCGTCGAGCGCGTCTCGCCCTTCATGGCGGTCTCGCTCACCACGAACGGGAGCCTCCTTGCCCAGCGCGCGCAAGACCTCACTTCTTCGCGAGAGACGCCCCAGCCAAGGCCACCCTGGCGAGGAGCGCCTCGATCTGGATGCGCTCGTTGGCGCCTTCGACCAAGCGGAAGTCGGTCTCGCCAACGCGCTCCACGAGGTCCACTTTCACCTTGTCGGGCACGGTGAGGTCGAACACGGTGCGGTGTATCTGGCGCACGATGTCCTCGCCCGAGAGGCCGTAGCCGATGAGGAGTTCGTCGAGCTTGTCGCGGGCCGCGATGAAGTTGCCAGAGAGCGCGATCTCCAGCATCTCCTTCACGTCCTCCGGGCGGGCCGTCGCGGTCGTCGTGTAAACGGACTCGGGCGTGATGGCCTTGCCGCCAGCGCTTGCGACCTGCATCGTGTTCACGACGCGGCGCATGTCGCCCTGCGCGACGTACATGAGAGCTTCGAGGCCCTCTGGCGTGACCTCGATCTTCTCGGCTTGCGCGACGCGGCGCACGAGCTTCTTGATGTCCTCCTTACCATACGGACGGAAGCGGAAGACGGCGCAGCGCGACTGGATTGGGTCCATGATCTTGCTGCTGTAGTTGCACGAGAGCACGAAGCGGCACGTGCCAGCGTACTTTTCCATCGTGCGGCGCAGCGCCGACTGCGCGTCGTTCGTGAGCGAGTCAGCCTCATCGAGGAAGATGATCTTGAACCCGACCACTGGGTTGGGGCTCGCCGTCCGCGCGAAGTCCTTGATGCGGCCGCGCACGACGTTGATGCCGCGCTCGTCGCTGGCGTTTAGCTCCGCGAAGTTCTCGCGCCACGCGTCACCGTACATCTCCTTGGCCAGCGCGATGGCGGAGGTGGTCTTGCCCGTGCCAGGTGGTCCAGCGAAGAGGAGGTGGGGCAGGTTCTTGGTCTGCACGTACGCCTGTAGGCGCTTCGTGATCTCCTCCTGCCCGATGATGTCCTTCAACGTCTGGGGGCGGTACTTCTCGACCCAGATCTCTTCCATAGGATGCGCGGCGAACGGGGGGGCTGCGCTTAACACTAGCCTTGCCCTGGCAACTGCGCCCACACGTAGGAAACCTCTTCGACAGCAACGCCCGAGAGCTCCTCCACCTTCGTCGGGCCGGCGACGCCACCGAGCTTCTCGTAGAACGCGCGCCCCGACGGGTCCTTGGCGAAGACCCACAGCATCATGCCGTGGTGGTCGTCTGCATCGAGCGACTCCACGCCCGCGTGGAAGAGCCGCGTGCCCACGCCGCGCCGCTTGTGCTCTTCTGCCACGTAGAGCGCGTACAGTTCGCCCGTCCCTGGGCCGGCCCATTCGCGCGCCTTGCCCACGGAGACAAAGCCGACGACGCCCGCCATCGTCTCGGCCACGAACGTCTTGGACTCACGCTCGCGGAGGATGCGTGACCAGCGCGCCTGACGTTGGGGCACGTCGAGCTGGTCAAGATAGCTTTTCGGCACGACGTCCGTGTAGGCCGAGCGCCAGCTTGCGACGTGGATGCGCGCGAGCGCGGGCGCGTCCTCCACGCGCGCGGGGCGGATCGAGACCTGCATGCGGCTGGCGAGGCGGCCCTTCACCTTTAAACGCCCCCGTCACCATCGCGCAAAACGCCCATGGTCCGCGCCGCAGAGAGGACGTTCGATGCCCGAGCGCTTGAGGCCCGAGTCGCCGAGTCGTGGGTCAAGAACGACACGTACCACAAGACGAAGGCACACCGCAAGGGCGGGCCCTCGTACTACTTCCTGGACGGGCCACCCTACGCCACGGGCCACATCCACATCGGCACGGCGCGCAACAAGCTCCTCAAGGACGTTTTCGTGCGCCACATGCGCGCTCGTGGCTTCGACGTGCGCGACCAGCCAGGCTACGACATGCACGGCCTCCCCATCGAGGTCAAAGTCGAGAAGGAACTGGGGATCAAGACGAAGAAGGGCATCGAGGAGCACGGCATCGACCGCTTCGTGGAAGCATGCCGCACGTTCGCCGTGTCGCATCTCCAGATGATGAACGAGGAGTTCAAGGAACTCGGCGTGTGGCTCGACTGGGACCACCCGTACATGACGATCACGAACGACTACATCGAGGGCGCGTGGTGGGCCATCGAGAAGGCGCACGAGCGCGGCCTGCTCTTCGAGACCGAGCGCGTGCTCACGTGGTGCTGGCGCTGCGAGACGGCGCTGGCCAACGCCGAAGTGGAGTTCGAGGACCGCGAGGACCCATCGGTCTTCGTCAAGTTCGCTCTGGAAGGCAAACAGGACGAATACCTCGTCATCTGGACGACGACGCCTTGGACGCTCCCCGCGAACGTCGCCATCGCCGCGAACCCCACGCTCGACTACGTGCGCATGCGGGTGCGCAGGGAAGGGCGCGAAGAGACACTCATCTTAGCCGAGGGCGCAGTCGAGAACATCGCGCGCTTAGGCCGCTACGATCACTTCGAGATCGTCGAGCGCTTCACCGGTTCGCGGCTCGAGGGCCTCCGCTATCAGCACCCGTTCCGCACGGAAGTGAGCTATCACGCGACGAGCGCGAGCGAGTGGAACAACCGCGTCATTCTGGGCGCACACGTCGCGGCCGATCGCTCGGGCCTGGTGCACACGGCCACGGGGCATGGCGTCGATGACTTCGATGCCGGCAAGAAGTACGGCATTCCCGTCTTCTCTCCAGTGGGCGAGGACGGCCGCTACACGGACGCTGCCGGATCTCTCAAGGGCCTCCGCGTGAAGTCGATGGAGAAGCTGTCAGAGGCAGACGCGAAGGTCCTCGATCTCCTCAAGGAACGTGGGCTCCTGCTCGCGTCACGAAGCGAGAAGCACAGCTACGGGCACTGCTGGCGCTGTAAGAACCCGATCCTCTTCCGCGCGACGAAGCAGTGGTTCATCGACGTGCCCAAGATCAAGCAACGCATGCTCGACGAGGTCAAGCGCGTGCAGTGGACGCCCGAGTGGGCCGGCTCCGCGCGCCAAGCCGATTGGGTGCTCAACGCGCGCGACTGGTGCATCAGCCGCCAAAGATACTGGGGCATCCCGCTTCCCATCTGGCGCTGCGGTCACTGCAACGAGGTCACCGTCATCGGCTCGCGGCGCGAGCTCCACCATGTGAGCGACGCGAAGAACGACATGGACCTGCACCGCCCCTGGATCGACAAGGTGCGCGTCGTGTGCCCGCGACGCGGCTGCGGTGGGGTGATGAAGCGCGTGCCAGACGTGCTCGACGTGTGGTTCGACTCGGCGGTGGCCTCGTGGGCCTCACTGGGCTGGCCCAGCCACAAGGAGACCTTCGAGAAGAACTTCCCGGCCAAATGGATCGTGGAGGGCCTCGACCAGACGCGCGGCTGGTTCTACAGCCAGCTCGCAGCAGGCGTCGCGGCGATGGACCGCGTGCCCTACGAGCGCGTCGTGATGCACGGCTGGATCAATGACATCACGGGCCGCGCCATGAGCAAGTCGTCTGGCAGCATGGGCCCCAAGGAGATCATCGCGAAGTACGGCGCGGACGCTCTGCGTCTCTCGCTCCTGGGCGGCTGTGCCCCGTGGGAAGACCTCACGTTCAGCGAGGAAAGCGTGCGTACCAGCACAAGAGTGCTCAACACGCTCTGGAACGTGCATGTCTTCGCAACGGGTTACATGGCCGCCGACGGGTTCGACCCCCAGAAACCGTCCACCAGCGAGCGCCCCGAGGACGCGTGGCTCCTATCGCGACTCCAAAGCACCATCGCGGACGCTTCACGCTACTTCGAAGTGAACGAGTTCCACAAGGCCCAACGGACCATCGAGCAGTTCGTGGTCGAGGACCTCTCGCGCTGGTACGTGCGTCTCATCCGCGAGCGCGTGTGGGACGAGAGCGCGAGCGCGGACAAGAACGCGGCTTACGGCGTGCTTCACCAGTCGCTCCTCCAGACCAGCATCCTTCTTGCGCCCTTCGCGCCCCACATAGCGGAAGCCGTGTACCAGGACCTTATGCATGGCATCGGAAAGCCAAGCGTCCACATGGAGGACTGGCCAGTGGCGGACGGCGCGCTCACCGACTTCGACCTCGAGCGCGACATGGCCACCGTGCGCGCAGCCGTGGACGCGGCC
>JBAZZN010000179.1:0-5967 GCA_041658815.1 Thermoplasmatota archaeon | reverse complement strand
CATGTCGAGGCTCGCCGAGATCTATGATATCGCGTCGTGGGACTTTCCGACGTTCCGGCGGGCCTACGTGGAGGGTGCCCTGGCTGGGTGGAAGCCCGGTACCGTTTTCACCGAGTGGGGCGTCGGCGTTCGTGTGACATCTCCTGGCTGTCCCCTGCTCGAAGAGGCCGCTCGCGACTTCCGCGCGTGCCGCACGTGCCAACTCCTCCACGACCGCTGCGCGCGTCTTGCCCTTGGCAGAGACATCCGGAGCGTCGCCTTCCTGCGACTCGCCACGCTTGGCGCTCCGGCCTGCGTGATCGATTTCCGCTTCGAGGCCGGGATGATGCTCCGACGGCGCATCCACGCGCTCGTGTGAGCACGGCGAGCACAGTTCGCCCTCGTTGCCCTGCTTGCACGTGGACGCGTGGACGCGCAAGTTCTTTCAGCGTCCTCTGGCCTCTTGGCACGAGGCCAACTCATGAACCTACGCATCATCGCCATCGCTACCCTCCTTGCCGTCGGCGTCCTCGGAGGAGTCTCCGCGCTCGAATCGACGCCCCTCGCAGGCGCTTCGCCCGTGGGCGCCGCAGCCGCCTCGTGCACTATTTACACCGAAGAGTTTGGCTGCACGAACCCGTGCTTCGCCGTGGGCGCCGTCGTCTACAAGGCCACGCACAAGTCGATGGACTGCATTGAGTGAGCCAACAGCCGCGGCGGGAACGACCCCGCCGCGCGCGATTCTTTTTTCGCCGCGGAGCGCGCCGGGCCTTGCATCCCGGCTGTGCGCTATCTTCGACCCGGCTCCCTGTGAGAGTTTGACGAGTCCCTTGGGTCGCACTCGGCAACTCCCGATGGGGGTTATCTTCGGGGGGCCGCGTTCCGTGGCGCGCGGACCGCGAGCGTTTGCAAGGGACGAGTCATGACGAAAGCCACAGGTGCGTTTCACGCGAGCGAAAGGATCGTCATCCCCGTCCAGGGAACGGACCGCGAGTTCGTTTTGCCCAGCAGTGGGCCGTCGAGCTGGCGGCAGCCCTCGGCGTGAGCGTGTGCGCGGTCCACGTCTCGACCCTCCTCGACGCCGAGCATCGTCATCATTGGAACTCGCCGCCTCAGGACCGAGTACCACGTGGGTAGCGTGGCCGCTGAGCTCGTGCGGACCGCGCCGTGCCCAGTCCAGATCGTCCGGCTCGAAGCGTGAGGGCGAGGCCTTCCCGCCCTCACTTGTGGCGCCGCGTCAGCGTGATCGCGCCGACGCCCAGAGCGACGAGGGCGAGGACGAGGCCGGGTCCGGGCGATTCCGCCGGCGGCGTGGACGAGACGGGCGAGCTCGATACTGGCGTACTCGATGCCGGAGTGCTCGTCACCGGCGTGCTCGTGGCCGGCGTCGTGGACACCGGCAGGGGAGGCGCCGTGAATTCGACGGTGCGAGGCGTGCTGCGGACGTGGTCCCTGCCTCCCGAGTTGTTGAAGACGCCCACGGCGAAGGCGTACGTGCCGCCTTCCTTGAAAGCCACGTCGTTGGGGTCCGTCGTGTCGAGGGCTCGCCTCATCTCAAGCGTCCATGTGCCAGAAGCCCAGGTGTCCGCTGCGTCAACTTCCCCGCGGCTTCCATCCGAGCGGGAGAGGACGTAGCCCGGAATGATCGCGCCCTCCGGCACGGTCTTGTTCTGGCCGTCCGCCATGTAGTAGAGCGCTCCCGCGTCGTCCACCCAGTGGATGGACAACGCTTCTCCGGAGTCCACTTCCGCCTTCAGGATGAAGGCTGCGTCGTTCGGGGTGAGCGCAATGGGCTCGTAATACTTCGGGATGCTGAGGTTGTTGAGTTTCTGCTTGTTGTCCGCGGGCCCGCCCGTCTTCTTGGCGTCAGCGGGGCGGGCGGCCTCAAGCTTGCCCGAGAAGTTGTAGTCGAGACCCTGGTCGTCCGCCCATCCGGCGGCGGCGGTCCTCGCGGCCTTCCAGTGCCAGAGGTCCATCTTCTCGTTGGCTGCGTTCGTGCTCAGGAACGACTCGTTCGCGGTGGCGACCTCGCTGCCAGAGGGGGCCTTGTTGCTGCTGTGGCACACGCCCTTGCAGCCTGAGAGTGGGAGGAAGTCCTTGACCGGGAAGAGGGGGTGATCCCACATGATGGCGAAGCGGTCCTCGTCGGCTTTGGGCGTCGTCCACTTGTGAGTCGCGGCGTCGAACGCCCACGCGTGCTTGTACACGCTCCATGAGGCGTCCGGCCACTGGGCGAGGACGTAAACGTACTTCGAGTCGTACGCGAACTTCATGGTGACGGTGACGCTGGCCGGCGGCACCGGGTGCTCCTCGTTCTCGATCGTCGCGAGCGTGAGGGCCTGCGCGGCGAGCCACGTGGCGTCATCCGCGCGTCCATCCATCACCGGGGGAACGAGCGTCTTGTTGGCGACCGCGTCGGGCGCGCCCAACGCGGACGCGGAAGCTGGCGTGATGGCCAGGCCGATGATGATGAGAATGCCAAACAGGCAGGCGCGCACGCTCGAATCGGTCTTGGCAGTATGGTTTGCTATCAAAATATCAGTTCCTCTTCGTCCGGCTCGACGGCGCGGCGAGCCGTATGGCCTACGATAAGGATGACGTGATTACACGTCAAAGTCGGTCACACGCCTCGCTTTCGGACCTCGCCACGCCTCCTTAGTCCTTTCGCGTCGCTGCTGCGCGATCTCGTCCCGGGCGAAGCCACCCTCCGACGCGAGCCCCCAGAGACCCTACGCGAGCGAGGCTGCCGCGCGCATTGTCCCTGATGCGAACCCTCAAACCTGGGCGCTTCCTGGATTGGGGATGGCAGGAGGAGCGTGCTTTGTCCTTTGCGGAAGTGATCCCTCTCTTGGAAGCCGGCTACACGGTGATGACGTTCATGGCGGGGCTCATGCTCTTCGCGACCGTGAGGGCGCTCAAGATCGGCCGCGACGCGAAGATCGGACTCTTGGCGATCGGTTTCGGCTTGCTATTCTTCTCGCTCAACGGCCTGGCCGGTCTTGCGGGTTTCGAGGTCGTCCACGGCGTGAGCCAAGTGTTGAGCGCGCTCGCCATCGCGGCGGGGTTCACGTACCTCACTCGGGGGCTCCTTGCAGCGTCGGTGGCCGCGGAGGTCGATCCGCGTGGCCGCTGAGGCACTCGCCATTCTGGAAGGGGGGGGGGGGCCGATGGCAGTTGAGGCGATTGCCTTCGTCGAGCACTTCGCGCTCGCGTTCGTCGGCGTCGTGCTCGTCGTGCAGTCCATTCGCCTGCTCCAGAGCCGATCCGTCTTGGGCAGGCTACCAGTCGTCGCGGCGCTCGTCGCCGGCATAGCCGCTTGCGCCCAACTGCCCTTCGTGTGGGTGGGCGGCGAGACGCAGGAGCTTGCGCACGAAGCTGCCGAGGCGGTGTTCGGGATGGGCGTCGCGATATCCGTGCTCACCTCCGGGATTGCCCTGTTCTTGCACAACGCCCGCATGGCCTCGCGCGTCGAGGCGTTGGAACGCGTCCACCAGGCCCGCACCCAGTTCATGAGCGCCGTCGCCCACGAGCTCAACAATCCCATCACGCCACTCGTCCTCCAACTTCACATGCTGCGCGAGGGCACGCTTGGCCCCGTGAGCGAGGCACAAGGCAAGGCTCTCGCCACGATGGACCGGAGCCTGAAACGGCTCACGGCGCTCGTCCATGATTTCCTGGAGGCAGCGCGTCTCGAAGCACAACGGTTCAAGTTGGAACGAGCGCCCCTGGACCTCGCCGACGAGATCACAGCGGCCATGGAAGAGGCACGACCCGCAGCGGTCGAAGCCGGCTTGATCCTGCGCATCGACGGCACGCGCGCCCTCCGCGTGGAGGCGGACCCTCACCGGCTCGCGCAGATCCTCGCAAACCTCCTTGGCAACGCCGTCAAGTTCACGCCGCGCGGGGGCATCATCGAAGCGACTTGGCAGATGGAAGACGGCCACGCCATTGTCCGCGTCCGCGACTCGGGGGTCGGTCTTCGGCCAGACCAGATCGAGCGCCTCTTCCAGCCGTTCAGCCAAGTGCATGACACGACGACCCAGACGAAGGGAGGCACGGGCCTTGGTCTCTTCATCAGTCGCGGCATCGTGGAGGCGCACGGCGGCCGCATGTGGTGCGAGAGCACCGGCCCCGGACATGGTTGCACGTTCTGCTTCACGCTACCACTCGCTGCGCCACCAGCCGCAGACGTTGCCCGTGCAACCACGGGGACGAACGCTGCGCGGTAACGCCGCACATCGAGGCCGCGCAGCGACGCGCCGTCTGCACGACTGCTGCGAAGATGACCCGGGTCCCCGCGACGGCATGTGCGCGTCCAGCGGAAGCCGAGGTATCGTCTTCATGGTGGGTCAGTCGCCTGCCTCATCCGAGGGAGCCTCCCGATGCCCGCTGTCGCTCCGAATATCCCCCGTGACGTGGAACGGACGAACACCAGACCTGTCGCGTTCGAACTTCGCGTGGAACTCACAGGCGCGCGTTCGCGACTCTTCCGCCGGATCCTGGTCCCTGCCGAGTTCACCTTCTTCCAGCTCCACGAAATCCTCCAGCTCGTGATGCCGTGGGACGATGTCCACCTCCACGAGCTCGAGGTCGCGGGACTCACGGTCGGCATGGCCGACGTCGAAGAGGTGGACATGATCGAGCTCGTCGCGGACGAGAAGCGCGTGCGCCTCTCGCAACTCCTGAAGGAAGAGGGGCAAGTCTTCCGCTACACGTACGACTTCGGCGACGACTGGCGTCACAAGATCACCGTAGACGCTATCAAATACGAGCCCCACTCGGAGAGCATGCCTCGTCTCCTGGAAGGGAAGGGGCTTGCACCAGAGGAGGACTCGCGAAGCGCTCCGTCGACGGGACGATCGAAGCGCCGAGCCGCGGCGTTCGACATGGCTGCCCATGATGCGAATCTCGAGAGCGCGCGGCGCGGCTGGATCGCACAGGGCCTCAAAGCAGCGGAGCCGGCGCCCAAGCTCCTTGTCTGGATCCACGGCGACGAGATGGACGGCTGCGTGAGCTGCGGCGCTGATGTCGCGAACGAGGGCATGCTGCTGGATGTCGTGCGAGCGACCGGCGAGGTCACGCCGACGTGGTTCGACGCGTTCGCGTGCGGCGATTGCAACACTCGTCACGCGTTTCTGGACGACCTCACCGATGACGGGGAGATCGATGTCGGCACTATCCAAGGATTTCTTTGGGACGGAACGGATGTGCCGGCCTCTGTCCATACCCCGGAAGACCCCCCACGAGCGCGAAGAACTCGCGGCCGTGAAGCGTCCCCTCTTGTCCCATGGGGAATGCTGCGGGATGCGAGCGCTCAAGCGGACAAGCCCCCGCCCTCGCCGGCCGAACTCCTCGATCTTCCCATCGAGGCGGGCTCGTGGGAAGCACTCGTGTGCCCTGCCGCTTGGGTCCACGAGTCTGACGAGTCGTCGCCGCAACTTCTCTACGCGGCCCTCATCGTCGATGCACAGGGGCTGGTCCGCGCGTGCGACATGATCCCCGAAGACAAGACCCGCGGGGAAGCGCTCGTGGAATCCATCTTGCGTGCCCTTGGTGCACCCATGGCACCCTTGTCGCCCGCCAGACCCGCACGATTGATCGTCGCGAGCGAGGCGACTCTGACAGACGCGCAAAGGCTCGCGCTCAATGGCGTCTGCCCCACGATCGAAGCGGGGCCGACGCCACGTGCCACAGAAGCGTTCGAGAGCCTCGGTGCGAAACTCGCTGGCGATGCCGCTCCCGCGTGGATGCACCGCGAGAAGCCCGAGACGTTGCGCGCGTACTTCGACGCCTGTGCAGTTTTCTTGAAGGCGCGACCGTGGCGGAACGTTCCTGTGGACGCGTTCCTGGCAGTTCGGATCCGCGACGACCCGTGGCTTTACGTCACGGTCATGGGCGGGGGCGGGACTGGTGAGAGAGGAATCGTGACCTTCACGAAGTGGCGGGACGTGAAGGCCGTGCTCAAGCTTGGCTCGTCGAAGCCTACCA
>JBAZZN010000178.1:0-5974 GCA_041658815.1 Thermoplasmatota archaeon | reverse complement strand
ATGATCATCGGGAAGGGAGGCGCGAACGTCAAGTTCCTCGAGAACGCCGTCGGCCTCAAGTTCGACGTGCGCCCCATGACGAGCAAGACGGGCTGGTCGCCCGCGCAGCGTGCTGGCACGCCAAAGCCGTACGGTGGCGCCAAGCATGGTGGAGGAAGGTTCGACGCCTCACGCCCCCTTCGCCGTGAGCACGCTCCCGCGGCGCCCGCGGAGGATGCGGACGAGGATGAGGACGCCAACGGTCCGTCAGAGAACGTCTCCGACGATGACCACCGATACGCAGAACTCACGCCGGAGTTGCGCAAGTCCAAGAAGAACATCGTTCTCCTCGTGGAGCGAGGCCTCGCGGGCCAAAGCGCCCAAGTCATCATCGAGGACGAGCCCATCCTGCGCACGACGGTGGGACACAAGGGGGACGTTCGCATCGCGCGGGGAAGCGAAGCAGGCGAACGCATCCTGGATGCGCTCGCGAGGGGCGAGGTCGTGAGACTGAGGGTGTGAGGGGAGAACGTGGCGGCACCGAAGCTTCGGGTCGTGATCGATACCGAAACGACCGGACTCTCTCACCGCGCGGATGCCATCGTGCAAGTCGGCTTGGCGTACCGTGAGCGCCCGGACGAACCGATCCAGACTTGGAGCGAAGTCTGCGATCCGGGGGAACGCTTCCTTCTTCCCTCTCGCGACTTGAGCGCGCTGCGGATCAACGGCCTCTCCGTCGATGAGATCAAGAACGGATGCCCCGCGGAGGTCGTCGCGACTGGTCTTCGAGAAGTTCTCGATCACCTCGATCTTGCGCACGGTGGGCTCTCTCTACGCGCCTACAATATGGCGTTCGATCGCCCCTTCCTGGAGGCTCCACCGTGGTCGCTGCGAGCATCGTGGGGCCCCTGCATCATGAAACTCGCCCACCGTCACCTTGCGCCGGGAGGAAGATGGCCGCGGCTCTCGGACGCATGTGCCGCCCTTGGAATCCGAGAGGCGATGAATCGGGCCCACGATGCTGCGAGCGACGCCCGGGCCGCACTGCTCGTCCTCGAAAGACTGGAATCCATCGGGATTGGAGCACGGGAATAGGTTCGGCCAGCCCCCGCCACTAATTTATCCAGAGCGACAGCCTGGGGGGCTTACGTGGGAGGCAAGACTGCAGGAGTGCCGGCGCCGTACCACGCATACTGGGGCAAGGTGCGCCAGTCCTTCCATAGTTTGGATGTTGCGCCTGCAGACAGCCGAATAAGGGTTATGGCGGTCGCGGATGGATAAATCGCGAGAATACACCTGGGCGAAAACTGCCAAGAACGGGGCTACGGGGTGGCACCCTCTAATTCTCCATATGCTCGACGTGGCTGCCAGTGCAGACGCCATCCTGGCGCGTGAGCCGGAAACGACTCGCAAGAGGATCGCAGAAATCTTGGGACTCGAGTGGGAGAAGGCCCGAGCATGGCTCTTGCTCGTGGTGGCTTGTCATGATTTGGGGAAGGCCTGTCCTGGGTTTCAGTGCAAATGGAAAAACATGACGGGGATTGATTCCGGCCCGAGCCCGAATACCGACGTCAACCACGCCTTCGTGAGCCAGATTGTCCTGTCGGAACTGCTGCAGAAGATGGATTGGCCGGTCGGGCTAGCTGAGATGGTGTCCGATGCAGTGGGGTGCCACCACGGAAACCGTGCTTCACCGAGTGCCCTCGATGATCTGGCAGGAGATAGGCGCGCAATTGGTCGCGATCCGTGGGCTCAAGCGCGCTTCGGCCTGTTCAAAGGGCTGGTGGAAGTCTTCAAGCCCGAAACGATTCCCGCCAAGCAGACACTTTCCGGTCCCGATTTCATGTTGCTGGCCGGCCTCACCAGCTTCGCCGATTGGATTGGATCCAATGAAGCTTGGTTCCCTTTTGGAACTCCAGCAAACTGCGAGGACATTCAAGAATGGTTCCGAAAGCGCAGAGCCGGTGCCGATCAAGCTCTTGACTCAATCGGATGGGAAAGCCGAACCCCGCTTGCCTCCGAGCCAAGATCCTTCGAGCAGGTTTTTGGCTTCACTCCCCGCCCGCTACAACAGGCGGTCGCCGACGCACTGGTCGATGTTAGGGGGCCCGCTATCCTGCTGGTGGAAGCCCCCATGGGCGAGGGCAAGACCGAAGCGGCCCTCTTCGCGCATCTGGAACTACAGCGACGTTTCGGGCACCGCGGCCTGTATGTGGCCTTACCGAGCAAGGCCACCGGGAATGCCATGTTCAAGCGAACCCTGGAATTCTTGCATAAGCAAGGAATGAATCGAACACTCGACTTACAACTCGTGCATGGTGCGAAACTGCTCAACGACACCTTCGAGAAGCTGCGCCTTTCTGGCATCGACGATTCCACGCCCGGCGGCGAGGTCCGTGCAGGAGAATGGTTTACGAGCAAGAAGAAGGCGCTCCTCTCGGAGTACGGAGTGGGCACGGTGGACCAGGCCCTGCTGACCATTCTGCCGGTGCGCCACAATTTCGTGCGCCTGTGGGGCCTCGGGAACCGGGTTGTGGTCTTCGACGAGATCCACGCTTACGACGCATATACGGGTACGCTCTTGGGGCATCTGCTACGTTGGCTCCTGGCACTGGGATCATCCGTGGTGCTCCTTTCAGCGACCTTGTCGCCGTCGATCCGCCGTACATTGGCAAGAGTCGTAAATGCTGACTTTCCGGAACAGGAGGCGGCCTATCCTCGTCTTTCTATCTACCAGCCCGGCACCGTGATTCAAAAACATTTCGAGGCTGATCCCGCTCGTCGCCTGACATTGCGGCTCCAAGGAATTCCCGCTGATCTCCCGCAAATGCGCTCGCACCTGGAGGCCAGCCTTGGCCATGGCGGAATGGGGTTGGCACTAGTCAATACCGTTCAGCGCGCCCAAGGTCTGTACAAGCTTTTCCCCGAGGGTACGCCCTTGGAGCGCGATGGCCAGCGCGTTGGCAAACGCCTCCCCGATGGGACGGAGGTGTTCCTTTTCCACGCGCGTTTTCCTGCCGATCGGCGGCAGCAACGCGAGAACCAGGTCTTGCAGACTTTTGGGAAAGATGGAAAGCGGGAAGGTCGTAAGATCCTCATCGCGACCCAAGTGGCGGAACAGAGTCTTGATCTCGACTTCGACGTGATCGCAACCGACCTCGCCCCCATCGATCTCGTGCTCCAGCGGGCGGGGCGTTTGTGGCGGCACGATCGAAAAGAGCGACCTCTTCCCGAACCGATCCTTCTGGTGGCGGGACTTGCCGGCGACGAGCCGCCGTCCTTCGCAGAGCCCCTCTGGTGGGGCGCAGTATACCGCGAGGATATTCTGTTACGCACCTGGAGTTTACTCCGAGACGGACAGAGACAAAACATGACACTTCCGGATGAGATCGACCCTCTGGTGCAAGCGGTATACGAAGAACAGGTGGGTGTACCGGAATTCTTACGGGAGCGACTAGAGCAGGCGTTGATGAATGGGGATGGAAAAGCCATTGCCCACACGGGGCAGGCCAACCAGGCGATCATTGGTTTTCCTGACGACTCCTCGTGGAATGACCCCGCGCGATTCGTTCTGTACGACGAAGACGAACCCGGCGTGCATCGAACTCTCATGGCTCAGACCCGGTTGGGGGAAGATTCCGTAGTCACGATTCCGCTATGGCCGCACGATGAATTTCGTCCCGACGCGACACTGCAATTTGCCCAGGCCAAACAGTTGTACCTGCGGGCCGTGAGCCTTTCGCGGAAGGGTGTGGTCAAGAAACTCAAGGCGCTGGGAGTACCGGAAGGTTGGAACCGGTCGTCACTTTTGCGGAATTGCTTCCCCCTGCTTCTAGACGGCGAGGGGAGCTGGACGGAGGACGCGACCGTGCGGCTCGATGACGAACTAGGCGTGGTGTACGGGCCCAAGGAGTTCGGATGAGCAGATTCAACCTCATCGACGAAAAATGGATCCCAGTTCGATTCCTCGATGGGACCCGCGACGAACTGGGCATCCGCGACACCCTCCTGCGAAGCCGAGAGATCGCGGCCATCGAGGACCCGTCACCGCTGGTGATTGCGGCGCTGCATCGCCTCTTGCTCGCGGTGTTGTATCGTGCGCTGATAGGGCCCACCGATATTGACCAGGCGAAAGTCTTGTTCGAAGCAGGATTGCCGAGCGACAAGATCACCACATACCTGGAAAAGTGGCAGGGCCGATTCTGGCTGTTTGATGAGAAGTATCCATTTGGACAAATACCGACGTTCTCACCGAAGACCTGGAGAGCCTGGACGGCTCTCGCTGCCGAACATAATGCCGACAATGCCAAAGTTCTATTCGATCATGTTGACGTCGAAGCAGCGGGCACAATTTCAGAGGGCGCAGCAAGCCGTTGGATACTTGCCACACAGACCTTTTCTGTGAGCAGCGGGAAGAGCGAATTGTCCCACACTGGCACGGCGCCCTCGGCAACGGCTGCGATGGTGCTGCCTTTGGGGCGCGATCTCCAAGACACTCTGCTGCTTTCCCTTATTCCACAGAATCGTGAAGTCACCGCCGCCGATCTTCCTCTGTGGGAGAGAAATCCAGAATCGGTGGAGGAGCTGAAAGACGGCATTGAACGCGCCGCATGCGGCGTTGTAGACCTGTACACATGGAGGACTCGTTCCATCCGCTTGGAGTCGAATGTTTCAGGCCGAATCGGAAAGTTGGCCTTTGCTTCTGGAGTTGGATATACATCCCGAGATCAGACCGACCCAATGCTTGGTTACAGAATTGACAAGGAGAAGGGAAGACTCCCGATCCAATTTCGCGAACGAGGTCTTTGGCGAGACTTCGACTCGCTGCTCCCAGACGAAACACATCTTGCACCTAGAGTCATCGAGCATGCGACTGCATTGACTCGGTTGAACCTGGACAGATTTCCAACATCCGTGATGGCTCTCGGTCAGGCCAATAACAAGGCGAAGATCGAGTCCTGGCGCATGGAACAGTTCGCTCTCCCCGACGCTTTGAGGGGAGATCGCTTCGTCCGTGTAGAGATCAAACAACTGCTCTCCGACGCAGAAGATGCTCAAAAGTCGCTGTGGTTGGCTTGCCGCTCTTTTGCGCGAAATCTGTTGAGCCGAGGGGATCGAGAACCACATGACAGCGACATCAAGGGCTTCGTAGAGCAGATGTCGGCGAGTTCCTGGTACTGGTCCACCCTGGAATCACGCTTTCACGAAATCCTGCGCGAATACACTTTCAACCGTAATTCTGATGACATCCGTTGTCTCTGGCTGAAGTTCGTGCGGGACGCATTGAAGATCGCGTGGGAGCAGCACCGCGCTTCAGTCTCGATGGGAGACGCTTGGGCCATCCGCGCTCTTGTGAAAGCTGAAAAGCCGGTGGGCCGTAAGCTGAGAGAGCTGAACGAGGAGATCGCGAAACTTGAACCCAAGGAGGAGCGCGCGTGAGTGGATTCATCGGATGGCTGGAGAAACTGAATGAGAGTGACACCAAGGTGCGCGCCGTGTTGCGGCGAAGCCTCGCCTTCGACCCGGGGCAGTTCGTCCAAGCGTACCCGTACGTCGAGCCCTTTGTGAAAAATGAGGATAATCCTTGGCGCAGGAACGTGTACTACTTGGTGGCTGGCCTCTGGGCCGCACACTGGCGGGAGGGACGGAACGGGCAACCGATGTCACTCGGGAGAGCATGCGCTGCTCAACATGCGGCGAGTGGCTCTACCAGTACTGAACGCCGCTTCATCAACCTGCTCGACTCTGATCCCGATCAGTTGCCGCACCGGATGCGCCAGATGATCGCACTTCTCCAAGAGCAGGCGATCGACTTCGACGACTTGTTGAAGAAGCTTCTGTACTGGAACGACGACCAGAAGCACACTCAGAATGCCTGGGCTCGGGATTTCTACCGGGGTAACTGGTCACGTTCCTGGCAGTCTCTCGTGGCCGATGGCCGCGCCGGCGAATTCGAAGAACGACGTCTCGCGTAGCTTCGCGGTCTGAGCGACAC
>JBAZZN010000177.1:0-5993 GCA_041658815.1 Thermoplasmatota archaeon | reverse complement strand
GCCCGCATCCAGCGCGCGCAGCGAGCCGCTCGCGATCCGCTCCACGGCGTCCTCCGTATCACGCACGCCAAGACCAAGGAGGAAATCGTTCCCCGTGCCACCCGGAATGAATCCCAACTCGACGCTCGCGCCCGACCGAAGCACGCCGTCTGCGACCTCTGATAGCGTCCCGTCACCACCGACCACGAGCACGCGGCGCGCGCCACCGCGAGCGAGGCGCTCGGCCAGCGGCGAGGCCCCACCAGGGCCACTGGTCGGTTCGAGGGCCACATCGAAACCGCGCGCGGCGAGCAGTCCGACCGCACGCATCGCGATCTTGAGGCCGCGACCGCCCGACGCGCTGGGATTGTAGATGAGGGGAGTCAGAGGCTCGCTCATGAGGCTTCACCGTTGCTCGCGCGTGCGTTCATCATACGCGCGCTTCTCGTCCGCAAGCTCCTGCAAGCGAAAGGGCACGAGTTGGAAGAAGAAACCCAGGAACGTGAGAGCAACGCCGATGGCGAGCAGCAGCAGTGACACGAACGTGAAGCCCAACCCGCCACGGATGACCAGGAAGATGGCGAACACGACGAGCGTGACGCCCAAGATGCCAATGGCCGCGGCCACGATGTTCGTGGCCAGCCGCCGGGCGCGCTCGCGGTCCTCCGCCAGCTTCATCGAGCGCGAGCGAGGAGGGCGCGTGAGAAAAGGCTACCGACGAGGCGCCGCGAGCACGCGGGTGAGCGGGCAGACCGCGAAAAGCCTGTATTACGAGCGTATTACAGGTCTCGGGCCGGTGGGGGTGGGCAAGATCGGGGAAGGACAAAGACCGCGTGCGCGAAGCGTATAAATATGGCTCTCCACGTCCCCGCGGCATCCTGAGGTCCATCTCATGGCGAAATTCCCCGAGGCCGAGGCCCGAACGCTCGTCAAGAAGATCTGCATGAACTGCTACGTGCGTAACCCCATCAAGGCGACGCGTTGCAGGAAATGCTACTCCACTGAGCTTCGAGTCAAGGCCAAGGAAGGCCGCGGCGTCTGAGCGGACCATGGCCTTCCGCGAGGAAGCGTTCTCCTTCTTCACGCACTTGGGCGGCGCGTTGGCTGGCCTCGTGGCGCTCGTCCTGATGGTGCAGCGTGCCCAAGGAGTCATCGCGACGATGGCGTTCGCCGCGTACGGGATCACGCTCGTCATCATGTTCTCATCGAGCACGCTGCACCACGTCGCGCACCGTGAGGACGGGCTCCTCCGCCGGCTCGACCTGACCGCCATCTATCTGTTCATCGCTGGCACCTACACTCCGGTTTGCCTCATAGCGCTACGCAACGAGGGCGGCATCACGGTGGCCATCATCGTGTGGGCGCTCGCGCTCGTGGGCATCTCGCTGCGCTGGTGGCGCCCCGTCACGCCACGTTGGGTCACCGCCGGCATCTACCTCGGCATGGGCTGGTTCGCCGTGCTCGGCGTCGTCCCGCTCACGCGCGCCATGGGCTGGAACGCGCTCTACTTCCTCTTCGGGGGCGGCCTCGTGTACACGGTCGGGGCCATCATCTACGCAATGAAGAAGCCAGACCCATGGCCACTGTATGTGGGCTACCATGGGCTGTGGCACGTCTTCGTGCTGGTCGCCGCCGGGTTGCACTTCTGGCTCATCTGGCACTACGTGCCGATGGCTGGGTGATGGACGATCGCGGTCGCGACGACTCAGTGATCCACGCCAAGAAGCCAATACACCAAGAAGCCAAAGTGCGGGACGAGCTGGTGGCCGCCTTGGATTCTTGGCGTCTCCGCGTCTTGGCGTGACCGACGCGTACGCTCGCAGCCCATCCATCCCTCGCTCCCAGCGCACTCTCTTGCCCAAGAGCCTTTATTGCACTTCGGGAGTAAAGCGGCCGCGTGCCCCTCGCACCGGTGCAGACCATGTTCAAGGTCCCCCTCCAGGGGGCCGGCAAGCCGCTTGGCGCGAAGGTCGAACTCCTTGCCCCCGCCGGGTCGTACGATGCGCTCGTGGCCGCCGTCGAGAACGGTGCCGACGCCATCTACCTCGCGGGGCAGCACTTCGGCGCGCGCAAGTTCGCCCAGAACTTCATTGACGAGGAGCTGCGCGCGGGCATCGACTTCGCGCACGTGCGCGGCGTCAAGGTCTTCGTGACGGTCAACACACTCTTGTTCAACGAAGAGTTCGAGGCGCTCTTGCCGTTCCTCGCGACGATCCGCGAGGCGGGCGCGGACGCGGTCATCGTGCAGGACCTTGGCATCATGCGCGTCCTGCGTGAAGCGTTCCCCGACTTCCCCCTCCACATCAGCACGCAGGCGACCGTCCACAACTCGTTGGGCGTCAAGTGGCTGGAGGACCTGGGCGCGGAGCGCGTCATCCTCGCGCGGGAGATGACGCTGAATGACATCGTAGGCATGAAGCAGCAGACTGGAGCCGAGTTGGAGACGTTCGTCCACGGCGCGCTCTGCTATTGCTACTCGGGCCAGTGCCTCATGTCCTCCATCATCGGCGGGCGTTCAGGCAACCGCGGCGCGTGCGCCTACACCTGCCGGCTTCCCTTCGACATGAAGCAGAACGACGACGTGATGCCTGAGGTCGAGCAGAAGCACGTGCTATCAAGCAAGGACCTCAAGGCGATCGAGAGCATCCCCAAGCTGATCGAGGCAGGGGTAACGTCGTTCAAGATCGAGGGCCGCATGAAGCGCCCCGAGTACGTCGCCGTCGTCACGCGGGCGTACCGCAACGCCATCGACCGCTACTACGCGGGCAAGTTCTACGTGACCCCACAAGAGAGCGAAGCGCTCCTGCGCGTGTTCAACCGCGAGTTCACGCCCGGCTACCTCGAAGGCAAAGAGAAGTGGGCCTTCACGAGCTGGGACACGAGCGGCAACCGCGGCACGCCACTTGGCGAAGTCTTGGACAGCGGTCCCGGATGGGTGCGCGTCAAGCTCGCGGACACGCTCAGCGTGAAGGACGGCATCGTCATCCAACACCTGCCCACATGGGGCCACGAGACGGAAGAAGAGCCGGAAGAGTATGGCTTCACCGTGAACCAGATGAGTCTAGGCGGCCGCTTCATCACCGAAGCGTCCCCCGGCTGGACCATTGAGATCAAGGGCGAGCAGCACAGCGCGCCCGGCGACAAGATCTACAAGACGGCGGACCACGAGACGCTCACCGCCGCGCGTGAGAGCTTCGCCGCGCCGCACCGCCGCGTCACGATAGAGACCGACGTGCACGTCGCGCCTGGCCAGCCCGTCCGGGTGACGATGCGCGACACCGCGCGCGACATCGAGGCGACGCACGAGGGATTCGTCGCGCAGAGCGCGCGCAAGGCGCCACTATCTGAAGCGACCGTGCGCGAGCAGTTCGCGAAGATGAGCGAGACGGTCTTCGACCAGAAACCGCTCCGCGTGCGCGTCGAGCCCAACGCGTTCGTGCCGCTTGGGGAACTCAACGAAGCTCGCCGCCAAGCCGCGGCGAAGCTCGAACGTGCCATCGCCGGCAAGCATCACCGCGCGCCCGCCATCACGAAGCCCATCGAGTTCCCAAGCGTGGACCGAGCGACGCGCCAGCTCCGCCTCGCCGTCAACTGCTGGGGCATCGACAACGTCGCCGCCGCGCTTGAAGGCGGCGCGAAGGAGATCTACTTCTCTGGCCTCAAGGTCGGTGGCTTGCAGCCCAAGTGGGAGAACGAGGCCGTCGAGCGCGCCGCCTCGCTCGCCGAGGAGCACGGCGCGCGCTTGTGGCTCGCCAGCGGCATGATCCAGAAGGACTGGGAGGTCGAGGCGCTGCGCACCGCGCTCAAGCAAGTGCGCTCCTCGCCTGCCTTCGCTGGCGTCCTCGCGGGCAACCACGGCGCGTGCCTGGTCGCGAAGGAAGAAGGCGTTCCCTTCGTCGTGGACTGGCCAATGAACGTGTACAACTCGGTGACGACCGACTGGCTCGTCGAGCAAGGCGCCCAGCGCATCACGCTATCACCCGAGTTGACGCTGGAGCAGATGCACGATGTGGCGCAGCACACGCACGCGCCGCTCGAAGCGCTCGTGCACGGCCGCCTCACGCTCATGACGAGCGAGTATTGCACCATCGGGCACGCGACGAAGTGCCAGATGCCCGGCGGCACGTGGGCGCCGTGCCACGATGCGGCGTACTCGCTTCGTGACCGGCTCGGCAAGGACTTCCCGCTCGAGACGGACGGCTCGTGCCGCATGTACATCCTCAACTCGGTCGAGCTCGCCATGCTCAACCGACTCGCTGACCTCAAGGCCGCGGGCCTTGAGGTCGTGCGAGTCGAGAGCATCGGCACGAAGCCGGACGCGCTACGCGAGCAGGTCAAGCTGTACCTCGCGGCGCTATCGCGCGAGGACCTGCATGCGTCCAAGAGCGAGTGGAAAGCGCTCGAAGAGTTGTGCCCGGACGGGTTCACGACGGGGCACTACTACCGTGGGCCGGCGTGATATCGTGCCCTCCGGTATCTACCTCCAGCCGTGGCAGTGGGGCGTCATCGCCATCGTGTACGCGGTGGCGTTCGCACTCCCTGCCGTGTGGATGGCGCGCAAGGCGAAGCGCGATGGCGACAACGCGTTCGCGTGGACGCTCCTCGTGCTCGTTGGCAGCGTGCTGGGCATCATCGAGTACTACGAGCACCGCAGCATCCTGAAACGACGGGCGAAGCGAGGGGGGCGCTAGCGGGGCGTGAGGGCTTTCGTCGCGCTGCCGCCCGAAGCGGCCGATGACGTCACCGCTGCCCTCGCAGAAGCACTGCTGGCCGCAGGGCACGAGCTGCTCTGGCCCGCCTCACGGCCCGCACCCATCGCGCAGGCCGAGCGGCAAGCGTTCACGTTGACACTGGACCGCATGCACGAGGCGGATCTGCTCGTCGCGGACGTGAGCGTGCCGGACACCAGCGTGGGATGGGCGGTCGCTTGGTTCGTTGCGCGAGGGAGGCTCGTCGTGCTCTGCTGCCAGCGCGGCGGTCGCGACGTTCTGCCGGTGCTCATCGCGGGCAACCCGAGCCCGTGGGTGCGCCTCATCATGTACGATGACGGGGCCCAACTGAGCAAGGCGATAGCGAGCATCGTCGGCTAGCTTTTCCCCGAGGAAAACGCGGGGAAAGCTCCCGTCCCTCCATCCCCCAACGGTTAAATACAGAACCTCGCCTATTCGAAAACGTCCCCATGGTCGATTATCGCAAGGCTGACGCAGAGTTCGAAGCGGAAGCAGCGGCCGAAGGCGGCCACGTGCGCGTCCGCATGCCCGACAAGAAGGAGGGCGAGCTCTTCGGCATTGCTGACCAGCTGGTGGGCGGCTCCCGGTTGAACGTCATGTGCGAGGACGGCATCAGCCGCCTCGCGCGCATTCCCGGGAAGATGAAGCGGCGCATGTGGATCCGCGAGGGCGACCTGGTCATCGTGAAGCCATGGGAGTTCCAGCAGGACAAGGCGGACGTCGTCTGGCGATACACCAAGACACAGGCCGAGTACCTGTCCCGCCGCGAGATGATCCCCAAGCACATCGACGTGTTCCAGTGAAGCGCCGAGCCCCCCTCCACGAGAAGGAGGATGAGGAGCCCGCCATCGAGGAACGAGTCGAGGAAGAAGAAGAGCAGATGGACCTCACCAGCCTGCCCGAGAACTGGCAGGACTTCGTCGCGAGCCGACTTGAGTCAGCGAAGCTGAAGACGAAGAAGAAGGACGCGGACGACCGCAAGACGCTCGATGAGGTCTTCGACCAGCAAACGCTCCTCATCCTCTACAAATTCATATCGAACGGCTACATCGAGACGCTCGATTACCCGATCTCCACCGGGAAGGAAGCCAACGTGTTCCACGCGACGACGCCGCAAGGCGACGCCGTCGCCGTCAAGATCTTTCGCACGAACACGGCCACGTTCCGCAGCTTCATGACCTACATCGCGGGCGACCCGCGCTTTGGGCACGTGCGGCCCAACCGACGTGATATCGTCTATGTGTGGGCCCAGAAAGAGTACAAGAACCTCCAGCGCTACTTCGA